>NZ_JBTNCT010000005.1:0-226416 GCF_054511355.1 Arthrobacter tecti | reverse complement strand
GCTTCTTTCAGCCGGTGGAACAGTGCGTCAACAACACTATTTTCCCAGCTCAGAAGCACCTTTCGTCGCTTAAACACACCCTGCGACCCCACCCTCATGAAAACCCCGGGCTAGTCCTTAGCCTTCTTTATTGTGTACGGGTCAGAAGGTTTTTCTGGGCGGGAAAGGCCGCAAAAAGCGTATAGAACCGCGGCAATAACGGTGTACGCCTCGGATACATTCTGGGGGTATTCTTGGTGATCAATCTTGGATGTATTCCTACTATTCAAAGCCGCACGGACATCACGGGGGTAGAGTTAGCAAAGATTCAGCAGACGATAGTCGGTATTCTCGACCCGCCCGATTGAGATGGCGCGGCGAGCAAGGTAGCGGCCGATTCGGTGGACTCGATGCCTTCGGGTCAGAGTTTTGCTCCGATATGTTCCGCCAACTTATGGATGCGAGGCTCTAATCGGCACGTCGGCCGTTCCAATCCGCTGCACTAAAGAGCCGGAAAGCCGATTGGGCTTCTGAAAAATACTGGGGAGATTCTGGGGGGTTTTAGCTCTCGAACTCGCAGGCCGCACTGATGCGCTCCATTGCCGCTTGCCTGGTGTCGTAGTCCGCGTATTCGCCCTCGCCGTAAGCGTTCTCGTACTCGGCGACTGCGGCCAGTTCGTCGGCTATCGCATCAGAGGACCTCTTTGAAAGCTCCTCAAGGTCGCTGGAGAACTGCGCGCTGAATTCTTCGTCCGGCGAGGATGGGTAGTCAACTATGAGCACGCGCAGTTCCGCACAAGTATCTGCGGTGGAGAGCTTTTCGCCGCCACAGCCGACCAGCAGCAGGGGGGTAGCGATCATGGTTAGGAGCGTGGACTTCTTCAAGGATTTCCTTTTGCTGGTGCCGGCCACGCGAAGGATTTTCAAGAGCAGTTCGGAATACAACGATGTCCCCCAGATGTCGAGTTGCGATAGCTCAGGCTAATCGAACCGGGGAAGCTTGAGGCCAGGCAACACACTGGACGGGACGTTGCGCATCCTTACCGCCGGTCTCTTGTGCCGGGCGGGAAGCGGTTACGGACAGTTAGTGCCGTCACCAGCCGTATGGCTGCTCCACTCGGCGTGGCGGAACCTGTCCGCGCCATCGACGCTCGGCGCAGTGAGGTGGTTGGACTTCGTCAGGCTTGAAGGCGGGCTTGCCTTCAATCGGAGGAAACGGCGTTCGTCCAGATCCTTTGTCGGTGGTTCGAACTTGTGGTTCCGCCGCCTTCGCCTGCTGGAGTTTCGTCGCCGCCTGCCGGAGCCGAGCACGGTGACCCGTAACACTCCTTTCTGCCGCGTGGGCCAGTTCGCGGCCGCTGGCAATTACTTCCGGTGTGACCGCTTCGTCCCCTCGGATGACTCGGTCGGAAAATGAAGAGTTGCTTCTGAGGATGGACGCAAGCATGTTTTCGGCTTTGGTGAGTGCTGCCACGGCTTGCTCGTACGCGTTCTGGGCTTCGGTGGCCTTGGACGAGGTGATCAACGTGACCGGTGCGTCCCGGTTATCCAGTGCGGGCATAAGGTACGTTCTCCTGTGAATTGGAATGGGAGTTGGGATGGCTTCGGTGCGTTGACGATCCGCCCGTCATGGGTTGCTTGGATGAGTGGGGCTTCCCGCAGGATTTCGGGCTCTTGGAAGACGTTCGGAAGGCCATACTGGAGTGCCTTGATGGCCTCAGCCATGGTCCGATGCTGTACGGGCGCCGTGAGGATGAGTCCGTGAGGTGTCGCGTACTTTTTACGCCAGTGTCTGAGCTTCAGGTTCATCGACCGTGTGACAGGTTGCAGGTGGCCGGGGCGAACGCATGCCGGGTTCTCACAGATGTGGTCAAGGTCGTCGTTAGGCAGTGGGAGTCCGGCGATGTGCACCCATCCCCAGCGGTGTGCCCGATGCGTAGTGCCACGGTTTGTCCATTTGCCGTAGCCGCGCTGAGTCCTGCCGGTCCAGTTCCAGCACCCAGTAGTCCAATCGCCTTCAACGCGTGCCATGAAGAGGTCGAGCGGGTCTTGCAGGCAAGCGGGCTTGTCGGTTTCTCCGGTATCTCGCCGGCGGCGCCAGTGGAGTCGGCAAAGTCCTAAGGCGTGATGTTTACGGCCGCATTGAGCTAAACGGCAGATTCGGTTCTTGCTGGCAGGCAAACGAAGCTCCTGATGATTGTGAGGAAGTGGGAAGTGGGGTGAGTGCTGGGCCGACGGCGCATCGGCGGGTTCGCGTGGCGCGGGCGGGTTCACGGTCCGGTGGTGGACCAAGAGGGCACGAATGCGCTCCTGGCCCACCACCCACAACCCAAAAGCGGTCCCCGAGCGTGAGGGAGGGGGCGGCAGGGCTAAATTTCGTCCGCCGCTACATCCAAGTTGGTGCGCTGTAGACGTGCGCGCTGGTTGAGCCAGTCCGTCACGTCCCGCAACCCCCGCGACGCCGCGGTCGCCTCCGCGCTCGACAATGCCTGCTTGTGGCCGTACTTGCGCGATAAAGCCCTTCGCCTGCTCGCCGTAATGACATCCAGCGCGCCGTTGATGTCCACATCGCCCTGCACAATAAGGTGCGGGCCAAGTTCAGTCCAAACCGACTTCGCGAGCATCTTCGAAACCATCTCGCCGGAGTACATCACCCCGCCCGTGAAATACATGTGCTCCGTTCGCTCATCTTGGCACCACGTGCGCGCCTGACGCTTGGCGAGGAAGGAAATCATTGCCGCGTCCGCATCCTTGACGTTCTTCCAGTCACGGATGAACAGCTCCCAAATGGCTTGTTCGATGTCCTCGACATCGAAGAGCGTCGAGTTCTTGTGCTCGGCTCGGGCGGCCCTTTGCACAATGGGAGAGTTGCGGACATAGAAGTCCGTGGTGAGTGTGTCGGACAATCTGACCCCTTTCGATATGAAGTTGTGGTTGCAGTACTAAGCGGATTGAGCGAAAAAGGCGTCAATGACGTTGGCGTTCCGAGAGGTCGGGAGCGTGCAGGTGATGCCGTCGTCCTCGCGGCGCTCTCCGATGTACCCAGCTCTGCGCAACTGTCCGATCGCCCTGCCGACAGAACTAGCGTCGGCTTGCAGCTTTCGCGCGACTTTGCCGATTGAGGTTTCCGCTATCCCATCCCGCCGTAACGTGTGGGCAAGCGCAACCCCTACTTCACGAGCGAGAAGAGTGAGCCGGTGGTCGCCTGAGACGGCTGCTGCATACTGTTCGCGCGATGCGATGCCGGCCGCGTTGTTCCACACGGTCTTGGTCACGCAGCCACTTCCTCGACCGCACTGGTGGGCGTCGGCAGAAGTAGGCCATAGCCGCCGCTTCCGCCGTAGAGGCGCACCCGGTACTCTGCGAGGAGGGCGGCCTCGCGAAGGTCTTCGATTCCGTCGAGGCAGGTTTGCAGGTCCAGCCCTGAGTAACGTGTCAACTGACGTGTGTTCGAATACGAGACAGGAGATAGACCGCTGGCGTGTGCTGCGATAGCCCGCGCGACTGTACGGGCATTGTCGTCGAGCTGCCGATCGACAATAACGGCCGCCAACCAAGCGTCAACGTGCTGCTTCATCGGTTCACCTGCTGTTGACGTGCCCAGTTGTCCAAATCGGCGAGGTTGTAACGGACGGCCCCGAAGAACTTCGCAAACTTGGGGCCGGTGCGGAGGTGGGTGGCAAGTGTCTTTGACGCAAGGCCAAGATAAGCGGCCGCCTCATTCCGGTTGAGCCATGTCGCTCCGGTAATGTCGCGGGCGGTCGCCGCGTCAATGAACCCGGTGGTGGATGTCGGGATTCGATTGGTAATGATGTGCTCCTATGGTGGGTCGGTTAACGAAAAAAGAGCAACGAGGCGGCCAGCCCATCAAGGGGCGGCACTTCGTTACTCTTATTAGGGCTATTCAGTTTTGGTGCCGAGGGTATCTTGCTCGGCACATTGCAGCAGGTACGACAGAGAACAGTACTCGCATCACTGGAGTGATGTCAATTCGAGCATGCCGCCGAAGTGTCGGGGAGCAGCACCCGCGGTCGCAGATGCTTGCAATGCCGCCCGCACCCTAATCCTCATTATGACCGTTCTATCATTGTCGTCACTGACGGCTAAGATGTGGTGTATGGCTATCCACAAGGTGGACTCACCCAAAAATCCTTGGCAGATCGACTGGACCGATCCGAACGGCAGACGCCGGCGTAAACGGTTCCCCACCAAGAAGGAAGCGCAGGACTTCGAAGCGAAGACCCGTCAAGCGCTTCGAGGCGGCACCTACATTGATCCCAGGCTCGGCCAGCGGATGACGGTAGACGCCCTCTATGCCGAGTGGCTGAACCGCGTCAAATCTGTGGGCGCCACCGGGCGCAAGGCGGCGGCCGCTAAGACCGTCGACAATTACCGCCGCCAGTACGAAAACTACATCGAACCGCGGTGGGGCGACACTCCTTTGGCGAACGTCACTTATGAGGCCACTTCGGATTGGATAACCACCTTGAAGGGCCGCGACGGCGGGACTGCGGGCGGTGCTACCCGGCGGGAGATTGCCCTAACGTTTGGGCGCCTCATGGGGTATGCGGTCAAGCGCAAGTATTTGCCTGGCAATCCCACCAAGGACGCGGTAGGGCAGGCTGACTATGTGCCAGCGAAGAGGCGTAGCAGTGAACACGTCTACTTGACGCTGCCTCAGCTCTTGGCAATCGCAAGGCATGCGGGGGAATACGAACTGATGATCCTACTTGCGGGTCTAACAGGTTTGCGGTGGGGGGAAATCACTGCGTTGACGGTGGGGGATGTGAGGCTTGGGGATCGTCCACAGATAGCGGTGACAAAGGCATGGGCGGACATCGGTGGGTCGCTTGTGCCTGGACCGACGAAGGGTGGGGAGAATCGTAAAGTGCCTATCCCGGACCGGCTGGCTGCCAGACTCGCCACGGCCATGGACGGCAGGTCGGCGGGAGAGCTCCTTTTTCGTTCCGTGAGGGGGCATGAGCTCCGAAACAACCTGTTTGCGCGACGGCACTACAAGCCCGCGATTGTCGCTGCCGCCGGAGACGACCCGGAGTTCCCTCGGCCAACGTTTCATAGTCTCAGGCACACTGCCGTCAGTCTTGCGATCAAGAATGGGGCTAACGTGAAGGTGGTCCAGAGGATCGCCGGTCACGCGTCAGCAACCATGACGTTGGATACTTACGCCGGCCTGTTTGACGACGATCTTCACGACAGCGCGGAGCGGCTGAACGTGGCGCTAGCCGCCTTGGACTTCAAATAGGAACGTCACTTTCTCGTCACCCAACAGGCCTATATCGCTGTGATAGCAAAGGTTATACGTTTCGTTCGCAATGAAAAGGTCAGGGGTTCGATTCCCCTAAGCTCCACGTAAGTTGAGAAATTCGAAACCTGCCCCGTCTGATGGCGGGGCAGGTTCGTGTCCGGGTCCGGTTGGGTCGTCTCGCCCCGGTGCTCCTGAGCGAGGACAGCGGCAGCCGGCTCGGCTGGTAGGAACGTGACGTGTTCGTCCTCGTCGATGATGATCCGCTTGAACAGCGCGCGGTTGAGGATGCGGCGTTCAGCAGGTTCGCACTTGCTGTAGAGGTCCCCGAGGTCGGTGAGGACACCGAGGATCTGATCGAGTCCTTCGCGAGCGTTGGGGTAGGTGGTCGCGAGACTGTCGAGGCGGTTGGTGATCGCGTCCAGGCTGGTGCGGATGCGGTCCTGTTCGGTCTTGAGCAGGTCGAGCGGGATGGCATCGGCGTAGTGGGCCTGGACGAGCTTGAGGCGTTCGGCTTCGAGCTTGTCGCGCTGGGCGGTCAGCACGGCGCGTTCATCGTCGCTGGAGGCTTCGAGCTGGGCGAACACCCGATGCAGGACCTGGCTGACGTGCTCGGCTTCCTCATTGGTGAGCCCGTTGGTGCCGTAGTCGCGTTCGATGCGGTCCTCGATCCGTTCGGCGAGGATCGCCGAGCGGGTGCAGCCGTTCTTCTTGCGTCGCCCTGAGCAGGTGAAGTACTCGTAGCGATCTCCTTGCTTGTCACGGGGCCGTTCGATCATGAGCTTGGCGCCGCACGAGCAGCACACGGTCCCCTTGAGGTAGTGGTCGTACTTCTGAGGCCGCTCACCGACGGCGTTCTTCGCATCGAGCTGCGTCTGGACGCGCAGCCAGGTGTTTGGGTCGACCAGCGGGCTGTGGGCGCCGTCGTAGGTGACGCCGCGGAAGGTGACGGTGCCCTGGTAGTAGGGGTTGGTCAGGATCTTGTGCAGCCCCGTGGTGGTGACCGGTTTTGCCGGCTGGGAGGGCGTGGACCGGGTTGTCAGGCCGCGGGTCTTCAACTCACATGCGAGGGAGGACAGGGACCAGTCGCCGGTGGCGTAGGCGGTGAACGCGAACCGGATCAGGTCCGCGCGGCCGGGGTCCAGTTCGATATCGCGGGCCTCTCGGCCCTTGGCGTCGGTGGTGCGCACGTTCAGGTAGCCCAACGGCGCTTTGGTCGGGGTGCCGCCGATTGAGGCCTTCTGCGTCATCCCTTTGAGGACTTCCTGGGCCAGGTTGAGGGAGTAGAACTCGGCCATCGACGCGAGGATGCCGTGCATGAGCATGCCGGAGGGGGACTCGTCGATATTCTCCGTGACAGAGACCAGGGTGATGTTGGCCCCGCGCAGGGTGGAGTGGATGATCGCGTCATCGAGCCGGTTGCGAGCGAGTCGGTCGACCTTGTTGATGATGCAGTACCGCACCGGGTTGGCTGCGATGTAGTCGAGCATCTCCTGCAAGGCGCGGCGGCGGGCGGTCTTGGCGGACTCGCCGGGCTCTATGAACTCCTTGACGATGACCGCGCCGAGCTGTTCGGCCTTGCGCTGGGCGGCTTCTCGCTGGGCGGGGATGGACAGACCTTCTTCGAGGCCGTTGCGGGTGGCCTGGTCCTTGGTGGAGACCCGCAGGTAGGTGATCGCCGGTACCAGCCCGTCAGGTTTTTCCTCACCGGTCACGGCTATCTGGCGTCGTTTGTCAGTTGCCAGGGCGCGGAGTGCTGCGAGGTCGATGCCGGAGGGAAGGTCGAGGACGTCATGGTGTGACCGCCTTTCAGGTGCCCAACTGTGGGTTGGGTGTCTGGGGCGCTGGATGGCGGTCACGTCAGGATTCGAAAAGAACACCCCTGAAGGGGGTTTAGGGTCTGTGCCAGCGACGCCGTGATCGTCGTGTTGGCCTCTGATTCTACCGTCCGGGTGTGAGCAGTTGTCGGAGGTGCTTGCCTGCTTGGGCGGTGGCGTCGTCGTCGGATGCTCGCAGGGCGAGGCGGATGAGGACTTCGGCGACCTTCTCAGCGTCGATCTCCTCGCGCCGGTCGAATCGAACGCGGACCGGCCGGTCCGCGTCGGCCCGGTCGGTCTTGCGCCCATAGGAGCGCACCATCAGCGCGCGCCTTGCTGGCGGTGGTCACCGGCGCGATGGTCGAACAGTTCACCAGTGGCGTCGTCGATGGTGGCGAAGAACGCGTCCTCAGCGGCTTGCCGTTGTCGGACCTGCTCGCGGACGAAGTCGACGAACTCATCGTCACGGTCAGCGATCACGATGTCCTCCACCGGTGGTGCGGGCATTTCGCCGGGCCAGGTGGTCTGCCGGGTGGGGCGGTCCCGGTCGAGGCGGGTGCCGGAAGCAGCGATCCAGTCGCGCAGTCGCACCCTGGCGTCGGCGAAGTCGCGGTGCCAGCCGATGGGTGCGGAGCCGTTCTGTTCAGCGTCGTAGGCGCATAGCCAGTGCAGGTGCAGGGCAGATAGCTCCCAGACCAGTTCGGGGTGGTGATGCCAGAACGGTGGGACTACGGCGGCGGGGAGCCCGTAGGTGTGGCGGAGCCAGTCGATCCACCGGTTCAGTTCCAGCCATTCTTGCTCCAGGTCGTGGGCTGAGAGCAGGTTCCAGTTCACCGGGTGCGGCGGTCCGCCCACCGACTCATTGGCCATCTCATCGCCGAAGTCGTCGTCCAGGTCGTCATCGAGGTCGCTCTCGTCGGGCTCCGGGGGCGGCATGTGGTCGCTCATGATGCTGTTCCTCCCGGTTCAGTGGCCCAGCACCGGAGCATCGGCAGCCGGCCGGGTTTGAGGCGGGTTGAACGCTCGGTTGTGCTCACGGGTCGCGCTCTCGCGCTCTGCGGCTACACCGGACCGGCGGGGTGTGCGGTCCACCTCGTAGCGGGTCCGGGCGGTATCGTGGCCGATCTTCTTGGCCACGAACTCCTCGCCCTCGATTTGTTGCCCGTCGCGGGTGTAGGAGTACTCGTGCGCGTAGCCTTCGGCGACGAAGTTGTCGCCTTTGGCGAACCGCTCGTAGGCGCGTTCGGCGGTGGCCCGGTACAGCACGAGGTTGCCGAAGCTCGGCTCTCGCTTCGTGAAGGACCCGTCCGGGTCCTTGCGGTAGTTCTCCTGCCCGAACCGGGCATAGAACCTTGCGTCACCGTTCTCCGTGGTGGTGAGCTGCGGATCGGTGGCGATGAACCCCGAGATGGACTGCTGCGTGCGGATAGCCATCGGACTTTCTCCTGACGATCAGTCGCGACCACCAGGACGTGGTCGCTGTGTCAGTCAGGTGCACGCCCCTACCCATGCAGGGCTCAGGACTGCGCGGGGTGGCGCAGCAGCGCTTCGATCTCTGCCCGGTCGGTCTTCAACTTGGCGGCGTCGGGCCGGGCCGGCCAGGCACGTAGGTCGGTGACGATGGGCGGTGCCGACCGCAGGAGGGTGATACCGGTGCCGAATGGCAGCGTTCTGATGCGGTCGGGTGGGAGGATCGGGATGCGGCGGATGGAGCGTTGGTTGGAGCGGGTGCCGTGGTCGCCGAGGGTGACGGAGTCGGTGTATTCGTCGCGTTCGCCGATCAGGGTGGTCAGGTCTTGGAGGTCACGGCTGTTGGAGGCGCCGCCGAGGATGATCTTGACGATGCTGGCGTCCCAGATCGCGCCGGCGGCGTTCTCGTTCCACTTGTCCCGTGCTTGTGCCAGCGACTGCAAGACCGGGAGAGTGGTGATGCCGGTGCCCCCGCCTTCGGCCATCAGCGTCGGCAGTGACGGCAAGGGGGCTAGGTTGCCGATCTCGTCCAGCGCGAGCAGTAGGGGCGGGTCGAGCCTTGCGCCGGGTGAGCGGGCGGCGATCTTCCGTGCGGTTTCGATGAGGTCTTCGACGAACGCTGCCACGAGGGCGGCGGATGCGCCGGCTCCGGCGCCGGTGGCGAGCAGGTAGAGGGTGCCGCGTTTGGTGATGAAGTGTTCGGGGTCGAAGTCCTCACCGGGTCGTGGTGTGACGGCGTCGAGGACGCGGGGGTCGGCCAGTGCACCGAGTGCCAGCGCCACGCCTTGCCAGATGGAGTCGCGGGTCTTGGGGTCGGCGTCGATCATCGCCCCGAGGGAGTCCGCCCACCCGGTCGCGGCCATGGGCGAGTCGGTGAGGATGGTGACGGCTTCGGCGGCCGCGGAGGGGTCGAGGGTCCAGCGGAACAGTTCGGCCGGTGGCCGGTGGTCGAGGGCGGCGGCGTGCAGGAGCGATTGGAGGGCGGTGCGGGTTTTGCCTTCCCAGAAGCCCCCGGATTCGACCCCACCGGCGGACAGCCCGGTGGCCGCGGCGAGGCCGGTGGCGCGGATCATCGCCGTCAACGGGTTTTCACAGCCGCGGACGGGTGACCAGCGCAGCCCGGTGGGGATGCCTGCGGCGAGGTGCTGGGGGTCGAACACCGCCACTGGTCCAATGCGCTGTCGGGCGCGGAGGGTGGCGGTGAGGTTGTCCGGCCGTGTGCTGGTGGTGACGACGGCGCCGGGCGCGTCGAGGATCGCTGGGATCACGATGTGCAGGCCTTTGCCGGACCGGGGTGGGCCGATGAGCAGGATTGAGTCCTCCACACTCGCCCAGACCTCGCGCCCCTTGGAGGTGCCGATCCGGTAGCCGACATCCGACGGGACTGGATCGCTCAGTGAGGGTCGAAGTGTCCCGGCGCGGCGTAGCAGCGCCTTGCCCGAAGCGGTCTGTGTGACTTCCTGGCTGGTGGCGGTCCCCGCGAGGCGCCGCGGGTCACGCTCGACTTTCCGTGAGTGCCGTCGTAACCGGCCCCACACCCATGCACCGGTGGCCATGAGCCCTGTGAGCAGGGCCGCGGTGGTGATCCAGTAGGCGACCGGGTGCAGGCCATCGGCGGCCAGCGCGCTTGCGGGGTCTGCGGGGTTGAACAACACCCCGAGTCCTGCGGCGGGGCCGGCTTCGGGTTGGTGTGTGCCGGTGAGGAACGCCGCGACGGAGCCTGCGGCGCGGAGGATGAGCGCGACCCCGAACATGCCGACCAGGCCGACGAGGGCGGCGTTGGTCAGCTCCTCGCCCATGCTTCCGGTCTGCCGTGGTGGTGCGCTCATGGCAGTCGCCGCACATGCAGGGTCCCCGAGACGCGGCCGAGCAACACGACCTCACCCGTGCCGTCGCGCAGGACGGGCCGGAGGCGGTCGAGGTCGAGGAGGGTGCGGGCGTCCCCGGTACCGGTCGCGTCGGTGTGGGAGACGATGACGGCGACGGCGACGTCCTCGCCTGGCACGAACCCGTCTGCGGTCACCTCCGCCAGCGCGGGGCCGCGGGGCTTCGTCGTGTGCTTCCCTCGCCCCGAGGCTGGCTCGCTGGGTTCGGCATCGGCGGGTGGCGGGGTGCGGCGGGCGCGGATGATGTCGGTGAACACGGTCCCGTCGGTTTCGCGGACCTCGATGCGCACGGTGATCGTCCGGTCGGCGGTGATGGCGTCCAGGAGGGTTCCGAAGGTGCTCCGCGTCCACGTCACACTTTCCGATGGCGGAGGGAAGTCGGTGTCGTCGACCGTGACGTCCAGGGCGCCGGTCTCGGTGACGGTGATGACGACGTGCGGCAACACCACCGGGGTCTCCTCGGACCTGTGCGGGGTCGTGCGGTGTGGGGGCTTGCGGGTCATCACTTCACTCCCGAGGTGAGCCGGGAGCTGGTGTCGAACAGTTCCAGCTCGGCCGGATGCAGCTGGTGTTGGGTGACGAAAGCCCTGTCTTTGATCCGCCAGAGCCCCTGCCCGACCCCCAGGGAGGGGAGGAGTTTCTGCTCGGTGCCGGTGAGTCCGAGGGCGTGGGCGGTGGGGCCGAGCTGATCGGACTCTTGCCGGTAGACGATCCGGGTCTCGGCATTGGCCAGGAGGCTGTTGGCCAGGGAGCGCATGGCGGAGCCGGCATCGCCGACGTTGTCGAGGTCGGAGAGCTTGTGGAAGATCAGCATGTTCGCGATCCCGTAATGCCGCGCCAGCCGCCAGTGCGCATCCATCCGGCGCAGCAGGGCAGGATGGGACATCAGCCGCCAGGCTTCGTCGTAGATCACCCAGCGTTGCCCACCGGCCGGGTCCAGCAGTGCCGATTCCATCCACGCCGACGAGCACGTCATCAACACCGACATGAGCGTGGCATTTTCCGTCACGCGGGACAGGTCGAGGGAGATCATCGGCAGGTCGGGGTCGAACGTCACGGTGGATGGTCCGTCGAACAGGCCGGCGAGGTCACCGGCGACCAGGCGGCGCAGGGCGTGGCCGACCAGCCGGCCGTCTTCGGCCAACCTGCCGTCTGCTTCGTCGTCCGGTCGAAGAATGCGGTCGACGACCATCGGCAGGATCGGCACGGTGTTCTCCCGCACCGTCTCGGACAGCGCCAGGTCGATCGCCGTGTGCTCCAAGGGCGTCAGGCCGCGGGCGAGGACGGTTTCTGCCAGGGCGCCGATGAGGTCGCGGCGGCGGGAGGCGACCGTGATGGACCACTGCGCATCCGAGAGCCCGGATGGTCGGTGGCCCTTGTCGAGGGGGTTGAGGCGGGTGTTCAGGCCGTGGCCGAGGATGATCGCTCGCCCGCCGACCGCTTCGGCCACGCGCGTGTGTTCGCCCTTGGGATCGCCGGGCACGTACACGCGCCGCCCGAACGGCAACGACCGCGTGTAAAGCGACTTCGCCAACGAGGATTTGCCGGAGCCGACGATCCCGGCCAGGACCAGGTTAGGAGCGGTGATGACCCCACGGGCATAGAGAACCCAGGGGTCGTAGACAAAGGAGCCGCCGGAGTAGAGGTCTTGACCGACGAACACCCCGTCGGCGCCCAGACCACCCTCGGCCACGAACGGATACGCACCTGCCAACGTCGCGGACGTGTCCTGGTGCCTGGGGAGGTGGAATCTGCCCGGTGTGCGCAGCGCTGCCGGTCCGGGTTCACCCGCGGCAGGCAGATACCGCGTGGCTTTGCGTTCGGCGCGCTCGGCGTCGGCCTTGGCCTTCGCTGCTGCCTGCTCGGTCCGGCGCTGTTCGGCTTGGAGGCGGGCGGCCGCCTCCCGGCGCTGCTTGCGCAGCCGGCGTCGCTCCTTCGCCGGAGCGACCAGCACCGAGGTGTGCAGCCGCTCGGTCTCACGCGCGCTCACAGGGACAGCCCCCGCCCTGCTGGACCGGCCGTGCGGGCGGGACCGGCGAACCAGTCCTCCTCCGTCGCGGGAGATGTCCGCAGTGGCCCTTCCCGCGTCGCGTCGGGGCTGGCGGCAGGTGTGTTCGTGTCGAGGGGACCGACGCCGGCGATGGCATGGCGGGCGGTTACCACATCGGCGTCGTCCAGTTCCGCATCGGGTGGGACGGTGTGCTGGCGCAGCAGGCTGACGTGTCCCATTGCCGGGTTGTAGGTCAGGGCGTAGTCGCCCTCGGTCACGATCCGGTCCAGTGCCCCGGTCGGGGGTGCGTTGTAGACGTAGCCGTTCTCCATGGCGGCGCCGGTGGTCTCCTCCCCTAAGTCCCACTGGGCCAGGTGGGTGATCGCGGTGTCGGCACCGTCGCGGTCGATCAGGTCCAGCACGTCCTCGGCCTCCTCGCCCTGGAGGAACACCACGGAGACCCACCGCCGCTGGGCGTCCTCGGCGAGTGGCTCGGTCGAGATAGCGGGCTCGGGGTGCCAGGCGATCCGCCCCGAGTGGCCGAACGCGGCATCGAGGCGGTCCTGGGCCTGGTCGAGCAGGGTGCCGGCGTGGTGCAGCTCGTCGGCGGCAGCGAACACGCTGTCCGATCCTGCGAGGTGGTCGCCGTCGTCATCGTGGGCACGGTCGCGGTGGGTCAGATGCGTGTTCGCGAGCTGGTCGAGCACCTGCCGCAGCGACCGCACGCTGGCCACGAGGTCACCGAACACCGCGTACGTGTCGGCGGGATTGTCGAAGACCCGGCTGGCGTGCGCGAGACCGCGCAGCGCTTCGGACGCTTCGGCGGCATCTTTGAGCGGGTCATGGAACGTGGGCATTAGCGTCTCCTGTGGGCGAGAACGGAAAACCCCGGCCTCCGGGGCTCGCCTGTCAGGTGCACGCACGCCCCCACCCTCAGCCCACCGTGGGCGGGGTCAGATGTGGCGGCACAGCGGCAACGCGGCAGCGGTGAACGCCGCGGCCTGCTGGCCGACCAGCAGCCGGGTCTCGCAGGAGGCTTGGATGGCGGCTTGTTCGATCGCGGCCACGGCGGCGTCGAGTTCGTCGACGGTGGGTGCGGAGACGCTGATGAGGCCGGTGTAGCGCAGCACGCCGTGGCCAGCGGTCAGGTCGGCTTCCTGCTGGAGGACGTCGTGGTATTCGGCGGTGTGGGCGGCGTCTTCGATCTGCCCGATCTTGGCGCGTTGGGCCTGGTCGGAGATGTGCTCGACCTTCTTCTTGCGGATGTCCCGGGCCGCCTGGTCCGAGCGCTTCGGCGTGCACAGCAGCGAGAACGAGCGCTGGATGCCGGTGGAGAGCAGCACCGGGGACAGGAAACCGGGGTAGACCATGGAGCGGGGCCACTCGTTGATCCACAGCACGGCGTGGTGGGCGGAGTCGGTGCGCAGTCTGGTCCAGGATTCGTTGACGGCCACGGGTCCGGCCGTGGCGAGGTGCTGTCCGAGTTCGCCGTGGCGCGCCAATGTGGCCGCGATGGCTGGGTCGTACGCGGCGCGCAGGATGACGGCGATCTGCCCCGGACTCAGCCAGCCCGAGGGAGTGAGGTCGGCCGAGCGCAGGGCGGCGGTGAGAGTGGACATCTCCTGGCGCAGCACGGCAGCAGCACCCCGGATGCCACCCCCGGCGGTCCTGATCTGCCGCGCGCTGGTCTTCATGTCCAGGCTCAGGGACACGGTGGTGGCGTGGCGTTCCCCGGCCGGGCCGGCGCGGTCGATGAGTTCGGCATACGTGGTCGCGGCCCATGTGTCGTCGGCGGTGCCGTGGGTCGCCCACCATTCGGCCAGCCCGGTGCCGGAGTCCGGCAGGGTGCGCTCCAGTACCTGGAGGGTCGCGATCCGCCCGGAGCGGCACACGGTGGCCAGCACCCGGCCCCACGAGGTGACCCGGCGTTCCTGCTCGCCGGGATCGAGCAGCACGAACGCGGGATGGGTCACCTCGCACACCACGGTCAGGGTCTGCTGGTGGGGGTCGTGGACCATCCCGGCGCCGGTGTCGGGGTCGGTGTATTCGCGCAGTCGGGCCATGTCGCCGGGCAGCGCGAGCGTGCCGGCCGGCCGGGGGGTGACGATGCGGCGCCGGTACAGGAGCTGACCGCCGGTCGCACGCCACAGCCACCACAACGTGATGGGCATCCATTCCACGGCCGGACGCCCGGCGACCGGTACCCAGGTCAGGGCGGCGGCGAGCACCCAGACCGGCGCGGTGTAGGCCAGCAGGATGCCACCGCCGGCATACAGCGCGACCACGACCGAGAGGACACCGGTCGACAGCGCGATGAGTTGGGATAAGGAGAGGCCGAGGAGGATGCCGCGGCGGGTCAGGCGGGAGAACTTGACCGGCACCAGCGCGGTCGAGGGCTCTTTCTGCTTCGAGGTCATGACCTCACTCCTTCCCCGTGGGCTTCGGCGTCGGCGGTGGTGGCGGCTTCGGCGGGCGCGGCTCCGGCTGTGAGGGACCGGTCGACGGTGCCGTGGGTGCCGGCGTGGACGACGGCTTGGACGTGGGACTCGATGGCAGGGGGCTCGAGGGCGGGGGCGCTTGCGATGGCGGTGGGGTGCTGCCGGTTTGCCCGGCGGCGTCGGCGGCGGTCTCTCCATGGCTGCCGAGGGCGGTGCCGGCCTTGGGGCCAGCGGTGGCGGCGTCCTTGGCGACCTTCGCAGCGATCACCGCCGCTGCGGCTGGACCAGCCGCCGCAGCACCGGCACCAGCACCAGCACCTGCACCAGCTCCGGCTGTGCCGCTCGCGCCGGCGGACCCGGAGCCGGCGGCGGCGGCTTTCCCTCCGCCTGTCCCGGCAGTGCTCCCCGCGGCCTGAGGTGCCGGAGTCTTCGGCTGGGGCGGGGTCTTCCCACCGCTCCCACTGCCGCCTCCGCCACCGCTGTTGCTGCCCCCGCCGCTGCCGCTGTTGCCTCCGTCGAGGACCTTCTGCGGGCCGTCGCCGGCCGGTTTGCTCGGTGTCGGGATGGGCCGGTTGAGGGCGGTCTTCGCGTCCTGCTCGGAGCCGATCGCGTGGTACATGTCAAAGCCCACAAAGGACAGGAACTTGTAGGTCAGGTAGGGGGCGAAGGCGGCCATCGCCATCAGCACGATCCCGGCGATGGGATCGCTGACCGAGGACAGGTCGCCATCGATCGGCGCGGCCACCTGGGTGACGGCGACGAGGAACATGACGACCAGGACCAGCTTCGAGCAGATCAGCGCGATCACGAACATCGCCCACTTGCCGATCCACCCCCGCGTGGCATCCCACGACGCGCCGGAGAACGCCAGGGGTGCAAGCACGATCGCCACCAGCAGCAGCGCCTTCCGCACGAGGAGGGAGAGCCACACGATGGCCGCCGCGCTGATGGCCAGGCCGGCAAGGAAGATCGTGATGATCGCCCCCACCCCGGGCGCGGTGATGTTGATGCCGACCAGTCCCGCGGCCAGCAGGGTGATCTTGTCGCCCATCGACTCGGTGGTCTCGCCGGCGGCCTGGATGATCCCGACGCACAGCTGATCCACGATTTCCAGGAGGAGGGCGGTCAGGGTGATGACGACGAAGCTGCCGAGCACGGACTTCGCCAACCCGAGCGCGGCCCTGCCCAGGGCGGTGGGGTCGCGGCGGATCAGACCGGTGATGAGTTGGAGACAGAAGAAGATCAGCATCACGAACACGGCGATGCCGAACAAGATGTTGTAGACCGCCACATACTCGGGCCGGGTGACGTCCACGAGGGTGGTGGTGTCGAACACCGTCCAGACGGCCTCGAACAACCAGCCGGCGGCGGCGCCCATGGCTTGGGCGAGCCAGTCGAACGGCGCCGCCACCAGCGAGGCGGCTGCTTCGCCGGCGGTGTCGCACACGGTCGAGATGATGGGAACATCGCACACACCCACCGCAATCACTCCTCAGATCGAGTTGATGGAGGGAGTTGGGGTCAGACCTGCTGGCCGACGTTCCAGAAGAAGTTGATCAGCGTCACCGACGCGCCGCAGATCACCGCGGCACCGCAGGAGACGAGGACGCCCACCTTGCCCCGGCCGGCCAGGTGCGGGTTGGAGGAGTTGGCGCCGAAGCCCCACACGATCGCCGAGATGATCAGTGCGAGGACGGACAGGATCAGGCCGATGGTCATGACCGCGCCGACGATGGTGCGCAGCTGGGCGATCCCGGGAAGACCGGAATCGTTGGGGTCGATGTTGATGTTCATCGGCACCAGTGCGGGTGCGGCCAGGACGGTGGTGATGAGGTCGAACACGGTTGGTCTCCTGACGAACGGACCCGCCCCGGAGGGCGGGGAACGCGGATGGGTTCGTCGGTCAGGTGCACCGCCGGCCCCACAGTCCTAAGAACCCTCGCGCCGCGCGGCGCGAGGGTTCGCGGGCGGGCAAGGGGGTCAGAGTTGCTGGCCGAGGTCGATGAGCCAGTTCAGCCATGCCACCCCGCCGCCGGCCAGGACGGCGGCCCCGAGGGCGGTCCAGGCGCCGATGCGCGCCTTGGTGGCGGTGGCGTGGTGGCCGTTGGCGGTGGCGAGTGTCCAGATGAGGGCGCAGACGATCAGCATCAGCACGGCGATCACCAGGACGAAGGTGAGCAGTGCACCGATCACTTCGCGCAGGTTGTCGATCCCGCCGAGGCCGTCGAAGTCGGGGAACACGTCCATGCCGCTCAGCTCCCGGACCGAACGGTGACATGGAGGTGGTCGTAGTGGCCGCCGGTGACGTCGCCGGGGTCGTGCATGCCGCCGCCGGTGTAGTCGCGCCAACCATCGGCGTCGCGGGCCAGTGACCAGATCTTGCCCTGCCAGATCAGATACTCGACACCGAGGGTTTCGGCATGGGTCTGCATCCAGTTGGTGACGTCCCAGCCGGCTTCGAGCTGGGCCGGTGTGGGGTGCTGGCCGATGGCGTTGCCGAAGGTCAGATCGCAGGCCCGGCCGAGTGGGTGTTCGGAGCGGGTGCCGGGACGCGGTGAGTAGCAGGCCCAGGAGGTGTCGGGGAAGGCGGCGGTGCCCTGCTGGTACAGGTGCAGCATCCGAGCGGTGATCTGTCCGTCGCTGGTGGGGTCGTCGACGAGGCGGTCCGGGTCACCGTCGAGGGGGTCGGGCTGCCCGCCCGGGGCGCTGGTGTCGGGGTCGCAGCCGGCCGGGGCGCCGGTCTCGGGTTCGGGGAGGTCGGCGGCATCATGGGCGTTGAGCCAGGCGGCGGGGTCGGTGTGCTCGCCGTCGGTGCCGCCTGGGCGGACCTCGAAATGCAGATGCGGCCCGGTGCTGTTGCCGGAGGAGCCGATGTCGCCGATGTGCTGGCCGGCGGTGACAGTGTCGCCGGGTTGGACGTAGATGCCGGTCTCCCACATGTGCCCGTACGCGGTCGCGACGGTCTGCCCGTTGAGGGTGTGTTCGATGACGATGAGCCCGCCGTAGCCGCCGGAGTACTCGGCGACGGTGACGGTGCCGTCCGCGGCCGCGAGGATCGGGGTGCCGTCCGGGGCGGCGAAGTCGGTGCCCGTGTGAAACGAACTCTCCCCGGAGATCGGATGGACCCGCGGCCCGTATGCGCTCGTCAGCACCCAGGTGCCCGCGGGCACCGGGAACACCACCCGCGAGGACTCCGCAGCAACAGTTTCCGCGATGGGGACTGTGGCGTCGC
The DNA here is from genome assembly GCF_054511355.1 of Arthrobacter tecti. Classification (NCBI taxonomy): domain Bacteria; kingdom Bacillati; phylum Actinomycetota; class Actinomycetes; order Micrococcales; family Micrococcaceae; genus Arthrobacter; species Arthrobacter tecti. The sequence goes on along the minus strand of NZ_JBTNCT010000005.1, from coordinate 208,341 downwards.
CGGCCGTAGCGCCCGCGCTGGCTGTCGTGGTGGTGCCGGTGAGGGTGGTCAGGATGGTCTCGGCGGCGGGCTCGTAGTTGCGGTACCGGTCGGGGTAGGCGGACACCTCGACGGCTTGGGCGGCTTCGCCTTTGTCCATCTGCTCCCAGCCGGGAATGTCCAATAGGCCCCGGGGCGAGGGGTGGTTGGGGCCGGTGGGTCCGCCGAAGAACGCCTGCGCCTGATACGTCGGGTCCATCAGCTCGGCGACGGTGCCCCACCCGGACTGCGGCCGCATCTGGAACAACCCCAGGGAGTCGTTGTCGGAACCGTCGCCGTCGTTGGGATAGTCCGCCGACTCCGGATAGACGCTCGTGTTGGACAGCATCCGCAGGGTGGATTCGGTCAGCGCCGCCATCAGCGCAATCACCAGCCCGTCCCTGGTCACCCCGTCGATGCTCGTGCCGTTCTCGATGATCGTCGCCGCATGCGTGAGCTGCTGCCGGTTCAGCGTGAAGGTCTCACCGTTGGCGGTGGTGACCTCCAGCTCGTCGGGGACGTCGCCGACCCTGACGCTTGTGCCGGCCACGGTGCAGGAGGCCGAGGCGGCAGGGTTCATCACCACCCCAACCCCGACCAACACCAGCGACGGCGCCAGGAACACCAGCGCGAGGGCGGCGAGGGCGAGCTTCTTCACCATGAGCGCACCTCCGGCCTATCGGAGGGGGTTGTCGAGCTGGGACAACCGCAGCAGGTGGCAGGTGTCGTAGGTCGGGCCGCAGACGAGGAACACGGTGAACGCCACCGGATGCTCTGAGGTGACGGTCTCGTCGTTCCAGAGGCCGGTGCGGTGGCGGGTGCCCTCGATCGTGTAGGCGATGGTGCCCTCGGCGAGCTGCCCGGGTTGTGCCTGCTCCACTGCCGTATCCCATGCCTCGGGGACGAACACCTCGTCGATAGTCAGGTGCTGGGCGGTGGCGTAGTGGCGCAGCTCGATCCAGGCGTCCCGGTTCGGCAGGTAGATGGCGATGTCGGCGGCGAGCCCGGCCTGCTCGGCACCCGAGGGGTCGCCCACGGCGAGGACGACCGAGGTGTAGTCCAGGGGCATGAACCCGCTGGCCGTGTCCCAGGCGAACAGCGCCGTCGCGACGTTGCGGGCGAAGGTCTCCGGATCAGCCGAGGCCGGCACGCTTGGCAGACGCGGTGTCGCGGTCGGTGCCGGATCGCTGGGTGCGGTCACAGCCGGTCCAGGCCCGGAGCCGCGGTTGGCGTCCTCGCCTGCGGTGGGTGGTCCGGTGAGGAGGCCGTAGACGCCGACACCGGCCAGCACCAGGACCGCCACGAGGGCGGCGAGTGCGGCGATCAGCCGGTGACGCGAACGCGGGGCAGACAGGTCGGGAGTCTTCATGCCCGGTAGGTGCACCACGAGCACCCGCAGTCAACCAAATGCTCAGAGGGCGCGCAGGTGCCCCCGTGTGGGCGGGGTTTCGTGGCCTGCCCGGTGGTCGCGGGCGGTACGCAGTTCCTCGGCGAACCTGCTGGTGCCCTCGACGGCGGTCAGGAAGGACTCGATCTGCTCATCGGTGAGTTCGGCGGCGAGCTGCTCGGCGTCGTAGTGGGTCCACCAGTTGGCCAGTTCGGTCCAGGTCAGCACGAACGCCCGCACCGGATACCGCACTGGTGCAGCTTCATCGTCGGCTGGCGGCGCGGGTCGGGAGGTGCGCTTCTTCGCTGTCGCGGTCTTCGCGCGGGCGAGCGCGTCGGCGGCAAGCTGGTGCAGGTCCGCCTCGCGGTGGTTCCTGGCCGTCTCGGCGAGATCGTGGATGTGCCGGTAGATCGGATCGACGGCGGCACCGGCGTCGATCCGATCCAGCTCGCCGGCCACGTAGTGGCGTAGCTCGACCGGCTGGGCGGTGTCGTCGGCAAGCTGCTGGAGGTAGCTGATCTTGTCCAGCGTGGTGTGGGACGCACCGCCCGGGACCATCGCCGCCGCCTGCTCCCGGGTCTTCCCGGAGGCCCCAGGTGACGGTGGTGCACAATTTGCACCACGGTCACTTCCAGGCTGATTCTCCGCACTGAACCGGGCCGCGGCCTGCCGGCGGGCGGCGTCCTCGGTCATCAGCGCCTTCAGCTCCCGGTAGAGGGCGGCGGCCTCGGTCTGGGTCAGGGGTTTGTGCAGGACGTTGTCGTCCTGCTCGGCCAGCAGGTGCCCGAGCCGGTCGGAGATGCCCGAGCGGACCCACACGTTGACGGTTTTCCAGCCGAGCTGTCTGATCGCGGTCAGCCTCCTGGCCCCGCACACGAGCACGCCGTCGGGGGTGATGGTGATGGGTTGCAGGAGCCCGTCGCGGTCGATGGAGGCAGCCAGTTCGTCGATGTCGCCCAGCTCGGTGCGGTGTCGGCGCCCAACCTGGATCGAGGCGACGGTGCGTTCCAGCTCGATGAACCCCGCCGGCGCGCTCATCGCGACCCGCCCCCACGAGGATTTCGGTTGCGGTGGGCGGGTGGGGCCAGGGAGATGGTGAGCACGAGGTCGTCGTCGCGCAGCAGCACCGGCAGACTCTCGCCGATCAGCAGCCGCAGCAGCACACCCCGCCCCGCGGTCGTGGCGGCGTAAGCGGGGTGGGGGTTGCCCAGCAGCGCCCTCAACAGCGCCGTCCAGGAAAGGCCGGGGATGTCGAGCAGGGCGCGGGCGTGCTTGTCGCGGCGCAGCGCCTCATAGGTGGCCTGGCGGGTGCCGGCCTTGGTCAGCACCCCGCACACATGCTCGATCCCCGCGCGCGCCGTGGCTGGCGGCCAGCCCAGCAGCGTGAACAACGCGATCGCATCCTCAACCGTGGAGCCCGCCGACGTGCGCGCCCGCCACGACGCTGGCGTACCGGCGTTCTCCTCATCCGTGGCCGAGGCGTCCTCGGTGATCTGGAATGCGGGGTGGTACTCGGCCAGCGGGTTCTCCCGGTCGGAGAAGCGTTCGGGGTCGTGGAACGCTGAGATGTGCGGGCGGCGTGCCTGGTGGACCGAGCACAGGAGTCCTTGGGCGCGTTCTTCGAAGATGCAGGTGATCCGCACCGCGTGGGTGACCACCGCCCACGGGTCATTCGCCGTGCGGGCAGCTTGGGCGCGCATCACGTCGAACGCCGCGCTGGCGGCCTCCCACGGGTCCAGGCCGTGCTTATGCGCCAGTGGCGCGTACTTCTCCGCCGCGTAAGCCATCAGTTCCGCGGCGGTGGGGTCGTGCTCCCACGCACCCGGCCCGGCATCGTGGAGGCGAGTCAGCAGCATGCGTAGACCCTCGCTGCGCGTGAAATCCTCGCCGTTCTCGGTTCTCTGGCGACTGGTGGTATGGGTGTTCTCGGTCATGGTTGGGGCACCTCCTGACAGGCAGGTGCGCACGCCGTCCCCAACGACGCCGTCCATGCTGCCTACCCGCGTGGTGCTCATGACCGCTCACTTGCTCAGCTCATCCGACCGGCGACCGCGACGGAACGGACTCGGTTGTCCTGCTGCGGCCGAAAACCGACAGCGGCGGCAATCGGCGCGCCCGATCCCCGAACCCCCGCACACCGGTGTTCGTGGCGGTGCGGGTGCGGCGAGCCAACTCGACCTCGAAGTCGATGCCCCGCCCCGCCAACGCCGCACCGTGGCGGGCAAGCAGGTCCGTAGGCCGCACCCACTCCACCCCCCGCGCACGAAGGCCCGCATCCTGCGCGAGCCGCTCACGGCTGTTGCCCCGGAGACCAGCGATCCTCGCCGCTTGCACTGCCTCTGGTGTCTTCTCGACCTGCTCGGCTAACGTCGACGGCGGGTGGTCGGTCTCCGGCACCGGTGGTCGCCGGAGAGGTTCCTGCTGGTGGTCGTGATCGGGATTCATGCGTCCTTCGCCTCCTCTGCATCGACGTGTTCGGTGGTATCGGGAAGGTGCGCGCTGGTGAACCACCGGCCCACCGTGGACGGGTGCACGCCCAGTTCTCGGGCGATCTTCTTGTTCGACCATCCCTGCCCGCGCAGCGCCGCCGCCCGCGCACGCCGATCGGCGAAATCCGCCGCGGCATCGACCTGCGGGTCAGCGCGCCGGTCCACTGATGCCTGACTCACGCCGGCAGCTGCGACGGGGTCGTTCTCCTGCGGGGTCGGCGCCGACAGCGCGGTGGCTTCCACCGCATTTGGTGGTGTCACCGCCGATACCGGCTCCCACGCTGCGTTCGGGGCAGGCTCCTCGATCGCTGCGGCTTCGGACTCGTCGGTGGATGCGGGCACCTCGGCGGCGAGTTGCGGTCGGGTGAGGATGACGGTCAGGTGGGTGATCGCCAGCAGCACCACTGGCGGCACCGCCGCCACCGCAGCCGCCAGCACCCCGGGCACGTCTGCATCGGCTGCCACCACGGCGTGGATTGCGTTGGCGGTCACCGACACGGCCGCGCCGCCGATCAGCAGCACCCACGGATACCACGCCGACCGCTGGCCGGCCAGGGCAACGACGGCGACGGTGGCCACGACGATGATGCCGTCGACGATCAGCGGCCACGCCCACGCCTGTGAGCCGCCGACCCCGGAGCGGGCCGCCAGGTCCGCCAACGCCGTGAACGACAGCCAGAACGCGCCGCCGGCGATGAACACCGTCCCGGCCACCGCCGTGACCACCGCCCACCGCCGACTCGTGCGACTGTTAGGGACGGTCATGACAGCCCCCGCATCGGAGCGGACGTCCGCACAGTCGCATCGCGAGCAAACCACCCGTCCGCAGCCAGCGGCGCGCCCTGCGCCGTCGATGAAGGGCGGGCTTGGTGTTGGGTGGTGCGGTAGGCTGAGCGGACGGTCGTGGTGATCTCCCGCTCGCCCAACCCCACTTCCGAGGCCGCGGCCGTGAGCACATCCAGTGCCTCCGGGGTCGGGACACCATTCTCGGACAGTCGGCAGGCGGCCCAGAACAGGCCCCGGTTCCGTTCCCCTTCGCCACGGGCAGCGACCCACGCCGCCAGCCGCGACACATCCACCGACCGCTCCACATCGTCACCCGCCCTGGGCGGGAGCATCGGGCGCGGGTCGAGGAAGTCCCGCAACCGGTCCGAATCCAGCGTCGCCGAGGAGCCGGTATTGATCTGCCGCACCCGGTAGCCCACAGCTGTACCGTTGGTGGACACCATCGAGGGTGGGACGAGGATGTAGCCGCCGTCGCCACGGAAGTCCACACCGGCGCGCGCGGCCTGCCAGGACCGTTGCGCCTGGTCCGGTGTCGCCGGGTAGTAGGCGTGCATCCCACCCGATGGCGTGGACACCAGGAGCGCCCACCCGGACACGAGGCCGGCACGGTGGGCGCGCTCGAACGCCTCGTACCCGTCGGTGGGGCCGTGGACATCGACGTCCACCACCACCATCCCGGAGGTGGCGCCGGTGGGGACAGCGACGTTCGCATCCGGGTGCGTCCGCCACCAGGCCTCCACCTGGCCAGGATCAGTGGTGGCGTCGTGGAACCCGTGCTCCGTGAGCGGACGCTTCCCGCCCGGCACGCACGGGAACACCGGCACGCCTGCGGCGGCGAGTTCTCGTGCGGCGGCGGAGACCGTCCATGGACCGGTCATCTGCGTCAACACACCCACGAGCGCGTCCGCAGCGGCCATCACAGATCCCGTCCCTGCATCACGGCCGCGCTGGCCACAGGGCGGAGACCCGATTCGGGCACAGGCTCCACCTGCCTGCCCGACGCTGCACGTTCGGGTGCTGAACGCTCATGGGATGGCTGGTTGCGCTGCGGCGTCTCACGGTCGAGACCCGGTGGAGTGCCGTCACCGACCTGAGCGGTGTCGAGCTGATCGAGGATCGTCAGCGCGATCTTGCGGACCCGCTCACCGGTGGCCTTGACGACCTCGACCGGTTCCTTGCCATCCACCCGCGCCGCCCAGGTCGACACGTACGGGATCGTGTACCCGGTCGTGTCCATGTGATGGGCGGCGCCGATCATCAGCGCCACCGATTCGGCCTCCACCTCCCCGATGCCGCGATGCTGGCGGGCGTCCTCCTGGTCGGGGCCGTGCATCAGGACGTGCCCGAGTTCGTGGGCGAGCGTCTTGACCTGAGCGGCGGGGTCCATGTTCTCCCGGACCGCGACCGTCTTCGCGGTATAGTCCGTCATGCCGTTGGCACCGTGTATCATGCCCTCGTGCGGCACCGCCAGCACGGTGAACCCGCGCTCTTCAATCAGCTTGGCCAGACCATCCCACAACCCGACCGGTGCTTCGCCTTCCAGCAGTTTCGGTGCCGGCGGTTCCGGGATCGGGTCACCGGCAGTTTGGGAGGCGTCCCACACGTAGGCGGGCTTGGCGGTGATCATTTTCGAGCGCACGACCTCACCGGGGCGGGGCTTTTCGCCCTTGCCGAGCCGCCGCCACGACTCCGCATCCTGTGGCGTGGCGGTGGCGAATCGGCCGGTGACCGGGGCGAGGATCATGTATCCCGCCTGACCCTTCTCAATCTGCCGGCCCAGGGTCTGCCACTGGCGATACCCGGCCACATACGACGGCACCGGCTCCGGAACCCGACCTGCCTCGTAAGCCGCGGCATGCTGTGCCCAGATCAGCAGGGTGTTGGAGAACGATCTCGCCCTGAACCGTGCGGCGAACGCGAGCGCCCGGCCCCAGTCGTCGCCGGAGACGAGCTGTTCGACCGCGCCGGTCAGCCGCCCGTGCAGCTCATCGAGCTTCGCCTCCCGCGCGGCTTGAGCTTCCTCTCGTGTCGTGGCCATCGTCGCTGTCTCCTCCCGATACCCTGAGCACCGGACCGACTGGGCTCGGTGACCATCAGGTGCGCCGGGAACACCAGTGACGAGAGACGGACAACAGGACAAGCGATGTGACCGTCAGGCGCGGCAGTGAACCCGACGAATCTCACCGGACTACCAGCCCGCGACCCACCCACGAGGCGAGAACGGTCAATGATGCGGATACGCGTATCGCAGATGCGCAGATCTGAACCGAGCCGTTAGGTGGCGGCTTTCTGCCGGATGAGCTGGCGGTAGCGCGTCGGGCTCGCTCCGACACACTGGCGGAACAGTCGCGCGGCGTGACCCCGGCTGTGCGAGCCGACCCCGCGCATTGCGACCTCGATCGGCAGATCCGTCTCACGCAGCAGACGCGCCAACTCTTGGGCCCGCAGCGTCGCCAGGTACGTCATCGGTGTTTTTCCGTAGGCGTCGACGAAGACGCGGCCGAGCTGGGACGGTGAGAGATGCACAGTGTCTGCAAGCTCGTGGAGTGTCCACCGCTGCTCAGGCATGTCGCGCAGCAGTTCGGCGGCTTGCCGGGCCTCGGCGCGTAGCGGCGCGAACCGACGCAGCGATGGGGGACCGGGACGGGTGGCCCTCCGCTGCGTCGGGGACCGCCGTCTCTGCGTGGTCTTCATGTACGGCTTGATCACGTCGAGGACAGCGAACAGCAGTGCTTGCATCCGGTAGAACCGGTCTGGAGACAGTCCGTCGAGGCTGAGCGAGACCAGCTCATCCAACCACGGCATCAGCATCCCGGTGCGCTCCTTACCGAGGTGAAGTATCTGTGCAGGCTCGGAGTACAGCTCATCGGCGAAGCCCTGCGCATCCAACCGATCAGCCAGCAATGCGGCGTACTGCCAGAACACTTGATCGATCACGTAGTCGCGGTCGAGGTAGAGGGTGGTAACGGTGATCGAGCCTTCGGGCTGACTTCCGCACAAAGTGTTCGCCCCGAGTGCGACGAGGTCACCAACGATGACGGGCTTCTCGCCGAACTCGCTGAGGAGGATCGCTGAGCCGCACCGGACGAAGATGAGCTTCACACAGTCGTACGCGACGGGGCCAACGGGGCGACAGATGCTCTGGGTGCGGGCAACGATCGGTGAGAAGGCACCACGATTCCGAGGATGGCGAGCCGTTACTTGTTGAGGCACCACCGTGTTCACGGCTGGTCATCTGATCCGGTGCGTCGTCCGAACGCGTCGCCAAGGAGGCTCACGCCGTCGCTGTTCACGAAGGCGCATTCGCCAGCGGAGAGAACACGGCAGCCTCGCCGTCGATCAGGGAGGACGCAAGAAGGCGCCTGACCGCTCTACGCCTGTTCGGTCGGCGCGAGGACCTCAACGCGCAGCCCTGCCTCGGACCGATGGCGCCATTGCGGTCGGCTCACCCACGGCAACCTCTGCTCAGGGTCACCGGTCCTTGCATTAGCGGGTCTAACACCCAAGTGGTACTATGTTCCATATGACACAGACTAACACTTCCTCAGTGGGCGCGGACCCTCGCCGCTGGTGGATTCTCGCTGCCCTTTGCTCAGTGCTCCTGCTCGTCGGCCTCGATCTGACGATCCTCAACGTTGCCGTCCCCGTGATCGGCGCCGATCTGGACGCCTCGGTCGGTGAATTGCAGTGGATCGTCAACGGCTACACCGTCGTGCTGGCAGCACTCCTGCTGCCGGTCGGTCAGCTCGGCGACCGCTTCGGCCGCAAACGGCTGCTGCTGGCCGGACTCGTCGTCTTCGGCATCGCCTCACTGCTGTGCGCATTCGCACCCACCCCGGGCTTCCTGATCCTGGGCCGCGCCCTGCTGGGCCTGGGAGCGGCGTTCCTTAACACTCTTGGCCTGGCGGTGCTGGTATCCGTGTTTCCGGCCGAGGAGCGCCCTCGGGCGATTGGCATCCAGGCTGCCGCCGTCTCGGCCGGCATGCCTTTAGGGCCGATCGTCGGCGGGTTCTTGCTGGAGAACTTCTGGTGGGGATCGGTGTTCCTGCTCAACCTCCCGCTAGTCCTGATTGTCTTCATCGCCCTAGCCGTACTGGTGCGGGAGTCCCGCTCCGAGCGCCCGGTTCGGGTCGATGTCACCGGCGGCATCCTGGCCGTCGGCGCCGTGGCGATCCTCAGCTACGGTCTGATCACCGCCGGCGAGACGAGCTGGACCAACGGCATCGCCATCGCAGGCATCCTCGCGGGTCTGGTGCTGCTCGTGGTTTTCGTCATCGCCCAGCGCCGGGTGAAGGACCCGATGGCGGACCTGTCACTCTTCAAGGAGTCCGGCTACACCTGGGGCTCGATACTCTCAACCGCCGTACAGTTCGTCGTCTTTGGCGTGATGTTCATCGTGCCCCAGTACTCATACGTCGTTCTCGACGCCTCACCCGTGCAGGTCGGCCTGCACCTGTTACCCTTAATCGCGGCCATGATTCTTGCCATCGGCGTCGCCAGCCGTGTCCGAAAGACTGTCGGGGCGCGGGCGATCATGGCCGCCGGGTTCGTCGCCTTGGCCGCTGGTCTGACCCTCGGTGCGCTCTCAGACGCCGAATCCGGCTTCGGGCTTTTCGCGTTGTGGACCGGACTCATCGGAGTCGGCTTCGGTGCCGCCATGCCACCTGCACTTGACATCGCGCTGGCACCGGTTCCCAGCAACCGCTCTGGAGTGGGATCGGCGCTGCTCCAGGCTCAGCGGCAGGTCGGCGCAGTCCTCGGCGTTGCTATCATGGGTAGTGTGCTCGCATTGAACTACCGTGCGCGTCTCGACACCGCCGCTGTGCCCGCCGAAACTTTGGAGACCGTTGAGCACAGCGCCCCCAGCGGCCAGAGCGTCGCCGAAGAGCTCGGCTCCACCGAGCTTGCCGCCAACATCTCGGACGCCTTCACCCACGGCATGGCCGCCAGCTTCTGGGTCGCCGCAGGCGTCTCGGTGGCGTGTGCGCTTGTCTCCGTAATCTTTATCCGCAAAGGCGCCGACCAAGTCACCGACCCCGAGCACGCGAGCGAGACCCGATGAGTACTCCCACCCTCGGACGACGCGAACGTAAGAAGGCCGAAACCCGTATCCGTATCCAGCAGGCCGCACTCGACCTGTTCGAGCAGCACGGCTTCACCGAGACCTCGATCGAACAGATCACTGAGTTGGCCGACGTGTCCACGACCACGTTCTTCCGGTACTTCCGAACCAAGGACGAGACTGTTGCGCACAACGGGTTCACTCCTGTCTTCCTCCAAGCGCTGCGCGCCCAGCCGGACGACCTCGAACCCCTTGACGCAATCCGTGTCGCGCTCAAAGCCGCCGACGAATCGGTCTCAGCCGAGACGTGGACCAACGAACGTCGCCGGCAGCTCTACGTCCTCAGCGAGCCCGATCTCCGGGGACCCTCAGTTGGTGCCATCAAAAAACTGTTCGACGACCTCGCCACTCTTCTCGCCGCCCATGCGGGAAGGGAACCCGACGACCCAGAGGTGACCGCCTTCACCGGCGCCGTCCTCGGTATCTTCGGTTCCACGGTCCTCAACGACAACCTCACCGTCGACAAGTACCTCGCCGCCCTCGACGCCGCCCTCGACTTCCTCGCCCAAGGCATGCCCCTGACCAGAAGGCCCTGAAGCAGGCGCCGCTCGCGGTTCCACGTGGCGAAGGGCTGCAGTTGCACCGCCGCCGGTTGCTCCACGGGTTGCACTGGTCATCGTTCGCTACTTCCGCCTAAGGCCGGACAGTGGGCGCGGACAGCAGCCCGCGCACGTCCTCGATCACCACGAACTAGGGGTGTAGCGCGTCAATCGCGGCTGTCGTATGCGGCCGAAGCCGGGAACGAGGCGCCAGGGGCGAGGCAAGCCTGCTTGCCACGATCGACACATCCGGCAAGGGAACTTCGCCGCAGAGGATATCCACCGGTGGCACGCGACGCGTGTCGATGGCAGTGAATTCGTCGGCGCTCGGGGCGTCGGGGCAGTGGCGTGCGAAGACGCGGGTGAAGGGCTCGTTGTGTTCGGGAACCGGACGGTCAGGCCGCTGAGGACGTGCTCGACGGCGAGGTCGCGTCCGCCGTATCCGAAGAACAAAGACCTGACCCGCATACGGCCCCCGCCGGTGGGCTGATCGGCTCGCGCATGACGGCTCCGCAGTTCGGGGAACCCGGACCGGACGCCTTCTAGAGTTCCGCTCGCGGGCTAGTCGCCTGGCAGTTGCTCGGTCCCGGCCAACCGCCACGAAGGCGGGTTACAAACAGCCTCCATGTCCACGGGACGCCTACCGGAGTCGTGACTCGGGCCGTCTCTGCTGACCCGCTCCTTAGTCGAGCACGCGTCTTGCAGACGAGGCGCGAGCCACGTCAACCAGAGTTGACGCACGGCGGGAGGGCTGCCGTCCACGTCCCGCGATCCGAGGCAGTCATTGCCCGCTCACCTGACCGTCGAGGAGGCGGCGGTGACGGTTTCGATGCGCGTGATGTCGGCGGGCGATGGGTACAAATACCTGCTGCGTACGGTCGCCGCGGCCGACGGTGACAGGTCGCTGTCGACGCCGTTGACGCGCTACTACGCCGAAGCAGGTAACCCACCGGGCCGCTGGCTCGGCACCGGACTACCAGCTTTAGGTGCCGGGCAACTCCATATAGGCGATGAGGTTTCCGAGCCCCAGCTCCAGCTCCTCGTGGGAATGGGCCGCGATCCGGTCACCGGCGACTCTCTGGGTCGCGCATACCCCGAGTATCGGTCTGTCTCCGAGCGCGTCGCGGAGCGCGTGAAGGCTCTCGACCCGGCCCCGAGCCTTGGCGAACGCGCCGATGCTGTCGCCGCGATCGAGGCGGAGGAAGCCATACGGGGCACGCGCCGGGCCGTTGCAGGGTTCGACTACACCTTCTCGATCCCGAAGTCCGCGAGCGTCCTGTGGGCCGTTGCCGATGCCGGCACGCAAGCACTGATTGCACAGGCGCATCATGCGGCGGTTGCGGAGATGATTGCGTTCATCGAACGGGAGGTTGCCGCAACCAGAGTGGGTGCAACCGGCCCGGACGGTGCGGTCGCGCAGGTGGACGTGACCGGGGTGATCGCGACCGCGTTCGACCACTACGACTCCCGTGCCGGCGATCCTCATCTGCACACCCATGTGGTGATCTCGAACAAGGTGCAGACCGCACAGGACGGAAAGTGGCGATCGCTGGACGGGCGGCCGATGCATGCCGCGACGGTCGCCCTGTCGGAGTTGCACGAGGCGGTCTTCGCCGACCATATGGCCCGTGCTTTCGGTGTCGGCTGGGAGCAGCGGGACATGGGGCGCGACCGCAATCCTGCCTGGGCCATCACCGGCGTACCGGAGGGACTGGTGGCGGAGTTCTCCACCCGTGCCCGCCACATCGAGGCGGAGAAGAACCGCCTGGTCGAGGAGTATGTCGAGCGCCACGGCCGCCAGCCCTCGACCGTGACGATCCTCAAGCTCCGCGCCCAGGCCACCCTCGCGACCAGGCCCGAGAAGGACGTCCGCTCACTCGCGGACCTCACCGGCGACTGGCGCCGCCGCGCCACCGGCCTGCTGGGCGAGGACGCCACCACCTGGGCACGTCGCGTGACCTCGAACGACGCTCCATTGCTTTTTCGTGCCGATGACATCCCGCTCGATGTCATCGCTGAGTTCGGGTACAGCGTGGTCGAGGCGGTCGGGGAGAAGCGGTCGACGTGGCGACGCTGGAACCTGACCGCGGAGGCGGCCCGGCAGACGATGGGCTACCGGTTCGCCAGCACCGAAGACCGCGAAGCCATCGTCGGCCTCGTCGTGGATGCAGCCGAGTCCGCGTCACTACGGCTGACTCCGCCGGAGCTGGCGACCAGCCCGGCACTGTTCCGCCGCCCCGATGCGTCCTCGGTGTTCCGGCCGAAGCACTCGACTGTGTTCTCCTCCGAGGAACTCCTCGCCGCCGAAGACCGACTCCTGGAGCGCTCGCGCACCACGACCGGACCGACCATCCCACTGCCCGCCATCGAGAAGGTCACCGCGAAGCCCGACCGCGACGGGCGACTCCTCGGGGAGGACCAGGCTGCGGCCCTCGCCGCGGTCGCCGTCTCGGGTCGTGCTGTTGATGTGCTGGTGGGGCCGGCGGGCGCGGGCAAGACCACCGCGATGAACAGCCTGCGCCGAGCGTGGGAGACCGAACATGGCAAACGATCGGTCGTAGGGCTCGCGCCGTCGGCAGTCGCGGCGCAGGTCCTCGCTGACGATCTCGGGATCGCTACGGAGAACACGGCGAAGTGGTGGACCAACCATCAACTCCATGGCGCCACGTTCCAGGCCCGGCAACTGGTCATCGTCGATGAAGCCTCTCTGGCCGGCACCCTCTCCCTGGACCGCATCACCCGGGTCGCCGCCGATGCCGGTGCGAAAGTCCTCCTCGTGGGCGACTACGCGCAACTGCAATCGGTCGACGCCGGTGGGGCGTTCGGTCTCCTGGTCGCGGATCGTGACGACGCGCCCGAGCTGGTCGACGTCCACCGGTTCACCCACGAGTGGGAGAAGACCGCATCCCTGTCACTCCGGCACGGGCGCACCGAGGCCATCGACACCTACATTGACCACGACCGCGTCACCGGCGGCGAGGCCGACACCATGAGTGATGCCGCCTACACGGCGTGGCGCACCGATCGCGCGAAAGGGCTGGTATCGGTGCTGATCGCGGAATCGCGCGAGGATGTGGCCACCCTCAACCATCGCGCCCGAGCCGACCTCATCCTCGACGGTGTCCTCCAGCCCGGCCGGGAAGTCGAACTGAACGGCGGCACCCAGGCAGGCGTCGGGGACACGATCATCACCCGCCGCAACGACCGCCGGCTGCGCAACGGCAAGGACTGGGTCCGCAACGGCGAACGCTGGACCATCACCGGCGTCCGCGACGACGGCTCCATCACCATCCGCAGGCCCGAGCGCCGGTTCGGCGGCGCCATCGTCCTGCCCGCCTCGTACGTGGCCGAGCACGTGGAACTCGGCTACGCGGTCACAACGCACCGTGCACAAAGCATCACCACCGACACCTCCCACGTCGTGATCGAACCGACGACGACGCGGGAGAACCTCTACGTCGCCATGACCCGCGGACGCCAGTCGAATCAGGCCTACGTGGTCCTGAACCGCCCCGACGACCACGCCCCCCCACACCCCTCGGACAGCCTTGACGCCACCGCCCGATCGGTGCTGTTCGGGGTGCTCCGGCATGTCGGCGCCGAGCTTTCCGCCCACGAGACCATCACCGCCGAGCAGGAGACCTGGGGGTCGATCGCACAGCTCGCCGCCGAGTACGAGACCATCGCCGCAGCCGCACAACACGACCGGTGGGCCAGCCTCATCCGCACCAGCGGACTCACCGACGACCAGGCCGAAGCCGTCATCGACTCCGAAGCCTTCGGCGCCCTTGCCGCTGAACTGCGCCGCGCCGAGGCCAACCACCACGACATCGACCGGCTCCTGCCACGCCTCGTCCGGGCGCGAGGATTCGAGGACGCTGACGACGTCGCCTCTGTCCTCCACCACCGCCTCGCTCGGGCGACTGCCCGCCCAGCTGGCTCCGGGCGCAACCGCAGGGCTCCGCGTCTCATCGCCGGCCTCATCCCACACGCCGACGGCCCCATGAGTCGGGACATGCGCGACGCCCTGGACGAGCGCCACCGCCTCATCGAAGCCCGAGCCGATGCCGTCCTCGACACCGCTTTGCAAGACAACGTGCCCTGGACCAGCGCACTCGGGCCGATGCCGAACGACTCACCCGGGAAACGTCTGCGGCGGCGGCGCGCACGGGTGATCGCGGCCTACCGCGACCGGTACGCCATCACCGACACGAGGCCTCTTGGCACCTCACCCGACTCAGTCACTCAGAAGATCGACCGCGCCCGCGCCGAAGCAGCACTTCGCGCACTCAATACGGAGCCGAGCCCGGCTCCGCAGCGGCGACCGGCACAACGGATCACCCCTGAGCGTGGCTTGTAGGCGGGTTTTCCGCGCAGAGAAGAGGGCCTCCGACCGACTCGACCGAGTGCGGGTACTCAGCTCAGGGAACGTTGGGTAGGGGTTCCTACATGGATCGCGTCTGTCCGGTCGCGCTCGGCCTCGGCTGGCGGGAGAACTCCGGGCCCAGCTCCGAACGTTCGATCCCATGTTCCGGTGGGCGACGGGTCAGGTGCTCGACGTCCGTGGCATTCGTGACGACACGGGCTGTCCCATCGCGCAGCATCATGTGCGGTCCCGCGCTGGTCAATGAGGTCACGGGGCCAGGCACCGCGCCGACGCCGCGACCCAGCACGCGCGCTTCGGCCGCGACACGGAGTGAGCCTTGAGCGTGCTCCTGCTTCGACGACGACACTGGCTTCGGACAGGGCCGCCATGAGTCGTCCGCGGGCCAGGAACCGATGTCGCGTTGGGGCTGCGCCCGGCGGCATCTCGCTCATCAGCAGGCCGACGTCTGCGACACGGTTCAGCAGTTCTCGGTGACCGGACGGGTAGGGGCGGTCGACGCCACCGGCCAGTACCGCGACCGTGTCCCCGCCCGCACCCAGCACAGAACGGTAGGCCGCGCCCTCGATCCCATATGCGCCCCCGGCGACGACTACACGCTGAGAACCGGCGAGATCGGCGGCCAGCTCACCAGCCATGTGTTGTCCGTAGGAAGTCGATGCTCGCGCGCCGGTGATCGTCACGAAGTCCTGCATCGGACGTGCGAAGAACGACGTCGCGCCTCGTGCCCACAGCACGTACGGGGTGCGATCACCGAGGTCTGCGAGGGCCTTCGGCCAATGCTCGTCACCCGGAATCAGCACGCTGACGCCGCTCTGATCCATGCCGTGCATCCGCTTCGCCACATCTTCCAGCCGATGCGGTAGCGCCAGGCGGTCACGCCACATCGTGGCGTTCACACGGTTCAATCCTGGGACTTCGCCCTCGTCGTCGACGAGTTGCAGTGTCTCGATCGCACCGACGCGGGCGAGGACACGACCGGTGACGGGATCATCCGGCTCGGCAAGGATCGACAGCAACATGCGCGCGGTGCGCTCGTCGTGGGCCAGGTCGGCGATCGCGGACATAATCTGGGCTCCTTCTCGGTCGGATGACGTCGAGAAGGTGCACAGCACCAGTCAGAGGCGGGTACGTGGGGGCGGTTATGCCGCGACGACGGGATGGCGAGTGACCCGGCGATCCCGCCACTCCACGGCCCGGACGCGGAGCAGGAGGACGAAGCTGACTGGGCCCATGATCGCGAACTTCATCGCGTTCCAGACGCACAGCAGCACCAGCACATGCAGCCAGCCCGGTCTGCCATCCTCGATCAGCACTCTCAGGATGCCCGCCACGTACATGTAGGGGACGGCCAGCAGCATCGCCGGGACACCCCACTTGAGGCCGCGGCGCGTGCGGATCGCATCGAGCAGAACGTTCGTGGGCATGTAGCGCCGTAGGAAGTGGCGGGTGTGGACGCTGGCGGTCCAGATCAAGCGGAACATGAGCGCAGTCCTCTCCTCGTCTCCGGCGACAAGGAATCAAGAAGGACCACTCCGGCCGAAGCCAGCGGGTCATCCCACCACATCCGGCGGTGGGTCACGCAGGTAGAGGCCGCCTTAAACCAACGATACGCCGGCCGCCCGGCCAGCGGAAGACCTGTTGGCTCTACTTCACGGCGCCGCTCCAGCAGTGCATGGCCGCGCCGAGGCTCCGCTCGATTAGTACCGCGGCCGTCACGAGTGGCCGTGTCCTCCAGCGTTCCAGGCTCCTTCTTCGAGATACTGATGGGTGACATGAATCTCTGACATCAGGCGAGTTCGCGCAGCCGAGCCATCGCCAGAGAGCGAGGCAGGCGATGGCGGCGACACCTCCACAAATCCGGCTCTGGGACGACAACCCCAGCACGTTGGACCTCCTCGGGTTCGACGCCGTGGTCGAGCCGATCGTCGCTGCGGTCCGCGAACGCCACATCCATCCGCTGACTCTCTCGGTGCAGAGTCCTTGGGGTGGCGGAAAGTCCACGATCCTGAAGCTCATCGAGGCCGAGTTCGAAGACGACAACACGTGCTTCGTTGTCTCAACAAATCCGTGGGCCTACGACGACCTGGGGGACGTCAAGGGAACGCTGATCTCAGAGATTCTGCATGGCATCGAGAGCCAGATCCCCGATCCGGCGACCAAAGAAAAGGTCGCAGCGAAGGCCAAGGAACTGCTGGGGCGCATCAGCTGGAGCCGCGCCGCAGTCGCAATCGCCAAGGGAGCGCTGACCTTCCAGGTTGACCCGCAGCAGATCGCTGACATCTTCCAGCCCAAGGACCCAGGCGGACCGGACTCGATGGCGAGCTTCAATGATGCCTACAAGGAACTGCTCGCGCTGATCCCGAACGTTGAGCGCGTGGTCGTCCTGGTCGATGACCTTGACCGCTGCCTGCCAGACGCAGTGACCGCGACGCTGGAGGCGATCAAGCTCTTCCTCTCCACCGAGAAGATGGTCTTCGTGCTGGCTGCCGATCAGGACATGGTCCGCGACGCCATCTCTGTCAGCCTCGATGGCGCTCGCCGCGGAGACATTTTCGCCAAGCGGTACTTGGAGAAGATCGTTCAGCTCCCGATCGCCCTGCCGCGCCTGTCCGCCGCCGATGCGGAGGCCTACATCGGTCTCCTCATCGCTGGCCGCTCCATGGAGGAGACAGATCTGCACGCCCTCGCGGCGCATGTTCGCGCCCGACGCAATGCCCACCAGACTCCGCTGCTGCACGACTTCGACGGCCTCGCCGTCAAGCCAGCCGAGGAGGACCTTGCACTTGCGATTCAGCTTGCCGAAGGGCTGAGTGCGGATCGGCGCTCGAACCCACGTCAGATCAAGCGCTTCCTCAACGCGTTTGGCGTCCGGGAGTCCGTCGCCCGCGCTCGCGGCGTCATGATCCCGCCGGCCGTGATGATCAAGATGCTGTTGCTGGAAGAACTTCACCGCACGTCCTTCAATACGCTGGCCGGGGCGCCTGTTCAGGAGCGCAAGTCCATCGTGGCCAGGTGGGAGGCATGGGCGAATCCATCCGGTGAGGAGGGCGAGGACGCGACCCTCCCAGAGGGCATCGACGAAGGGACGAAGGAGTGGGCCGCTGCACGTCCGTCACTGCGTAACGAGAACCTTGACCCGTATCTCACGCTCGCTGCGAGCCTGATCAACGTGAGTATGGGCGCCCAGGTATCCGACGACGTAGTGGCGCTCATCAACGATCTGCTAGGCGAGAGTGAAGCCGCGCGGAACGTGGCCGCCGACTCCCTGAGCGAGCGCGGTGAGGACGAGCAGCTGGCAGCTCTCGACGTCCTGTTCGCCACGACCAAGCGCCTGGATGACGGCGAAGCAGTGGTCCGCGGCGCAGTGCTCTGGGTCGGGAAGACACCCGCACTGGAGCAGGAGGTGGCAGCCGGAGTCGAAGCCCACTGCTGGGGATCACGACTGACTCCAGGTGCCGTCGTCGAACTCGCGACCAGTGGACGACCTACTCTGATACAGCTCGTGAGACGTGCCGCTCAGGACACCACACTGCACCCGTCGACGCAGACCGCCGCGCGCGAAGAGTTGGAGCAAGTCAATGGGAACTAGCGGTGCGTACGGCGGCAGCAACTCCGCCGAATGGAACGACTTCCGAGAAGCATGGTCCGACCTCGGCTCAGGGACCACCGGCACCGGCACGGACACTGGAGAGCCAGACCCTTCCCAGTCTTCCGACCAGCTCTTTGAACCGAGGCAACCTGTGTCCGACCTCGACTGGGTCGGGCAAGCACTCATCGATGCCCTCTGGCGTGACGATCCGGCAACCAGAGGCAACGTCGTCCCGACCATTCCGCGCCCACGTGTTCCCGGCCGCCGTGGCGCCGGTGCAGGAGGAGCGGGCGCCGGCGGAGGCTCCGCAGGCGCCGGACGGTCTGGGAGCCGGTCCACTCGGCAGGTGATTGGGGGAGCCTCACGCGGTGGCGCGACGATCGGCGCGGCCTACGCACTCCGAGATCGCGACGCCCAGCGGCTGGCTGATTACGGCCTGTCGCTCGCCGAGTTCGACTCCCTCAGCCCGCGCGCTCGGATCAGCAGGCTCGTCACCCTCATGATCGGGGACGACGGACACCCCGACGACCGGGCCATCCGCCAAGCGGCCACGGAACAGGTCAAGAAGATCGTGAGGACCGAAGGCGAGGCCCCGACCGCTACCGAGGCAATCAAAGGCTTCGTCAGCGCGTACATCTTCCAGCTGGGACTCGTCGAACTCCAAGACCAGATCACCAACGGAACGCTTGACGGTAACGAGGCAGTCGTCCGCGAGCGCATGCTGCGCGGCTGGATCGACGCGAAGGTTCGTGGCCTCGACATCGACGCCAGCCCCGCGCTCTCAGCGAACGCCCTTCACCAGGCGGCCGCTGATCTTGCCCAACGAGCCGTTCGCGTTCTGAGAGCGAGGTAGACGACATGCCGCTCACGCACTTCTATGTCTCCGGCGAGGCCTCCACCAACCAGCCCCCGGCGGATCGTCACCATCTACGGTGGCCCACCACGGCAGGCGAGACGGACACAGTCAAGAGCGCCATCGGCTGGTGGTTGCCCTCCCTGGGCCCAGTCCCGACGCAGGCGATCGATCTGGTCCGCATCGCGGGCGGTGCCTACCTCGTCGACCGGCTCTCTGGCAGGCCCAGCGCCTTCACTCGGCGACTTCACCTCACTGTCGAGGTGGCCGATCCCGAGCCGTGGGAGGGCGAGGCGATCGACCAGCTCGCTCAGCTACTTTTCTGGCTCACCGGCGACACCTGGGAACTCCAGCTCGTCCAGGACCCCACCACCCCGAATGACCCGGTCGCAGAAGCCTCTGATGGTTCGGACTCTGTCGCGCTCCTCAGCGGAGGACTCGACTCCTATCTGGGAGCGTTGCACCTGCTCTCCACCCTGAGTGAGTCGCCGCTATTCGTGGGCCACTACGACACCGCCACCGCTGTCCGTCGAGCCCAGAACACTGTCCATAGCTGGCTACAGGAGGCCCACACTCCACCGCCCTCGTACACGCAGATCGAGTTCACCCAAGTCGCAGACAAGAAGGAAAGCTCCAGCCGCAGCCGCTCCTTGCTCTTCGTCGCGCTCGGGACCGCCGTTGCCGCCAGCCGAGGCGCCTCCAAACTCTTCGTGCCGGAGAACGGATTCACCAGCCTCAACCTCCCACTGCACCCCAATCGGGCCGGCGCGCTCTCGACTCGTTCTACTCACCCCGAGACCTTCTATCGGATCAATACGCTCCTCCAGAGCCTTGACCTGTCACTCGCCGTGACCAACCCCTTCGCCGCTTACACCAAGGGGGAGGAAATGCGGCTGGTCGCTGACGGCCACCCATCGAGCGGTTGGGATCGCATCGCTGGACTCACGGTCTCCTGCAGCAAACTCGACGGCGCTCGGATCAAGGGCGGAAACTCCACCCTCAACTGTGGCCTCTGCTACGCATGCGTCACCCGCCGGGGTGCATTCATTGCCCCCGGCGTCAACGACTCCACCATCTACCTGTCCAACGAACTCACTGGAAACGCGCGGCTCGAACTTCTTGAACGGCGCTACAGCGACCGTGCCGCCATCTCATACGCGACAACTCGTGGCATCGACGACGACGTGATCGACGCAGGCACCTGGCCCCCAGACGCCGACCTGGACGAAATCAGCGACCTCGCCCGCCGAGGTCTGGCCGAACTCGGAAATGTGGTCCTGACATGAGCAATTTTGCTCTTCCCGCACTAGACGCCCACGCTCACATCGCGCCCGACGTCACGCCGACACAGGTCGCGGCGCTCGGACAGTCCGTGGTATTCGCCATGACCCGGAGCCTGAACGAAGCCCGCCAAGTCAAGAACCGGCGAGACTCAGCACTCGTCTGGGGGATCGGTGTCCACCCCGGCGTAGCGGCAGCGCGCGAGGCATGGGACCCCGAGCAGTTCACCGATCTGCTTGGCTCGTTCGCCCTGGTCGGGGAGGTCGGTCTCGACCGCCGCGGCGGTGACCTGGGGCGCCAACGTGCGATCTTGAAGGATGTGCTGAGCATCGTCCGCAGCGAACCGGTACTCGTCTCCGTCCATAGCAGCGGCGCTGCAACCGAGGTCGTCGAACACCTTCACGACGCCGATATGCGCGGCGCGATCCTGCATTGGTTCAACGGTGATTCCGCCGACATCTCCGGTGCTGTCGAGACCGACGCGTACTTCTCGGTCAACGCCGCGATGTCCGAAGACCAGATCAGGCAGCTGCCCCCGGAGCGAGTCCTGTGCGAGACGGACTTCCCTGCTCGCAAGATTCGCGCCCACAAGCCTGCCGACACACAGCGCATCGAACACCTGCTGAGCCAGATCTGGGACAAGACCCCCGAAGAGGTTCGCGCCCGAACCTGGTGGAACCTGCGCACCCTGAGCGAACGCTCCGGAGCCATCGAACGTTTGCCAGAGCCAGTCGCCGACACTCTTCTCTACCTGTAGGCGGAAGGACTGCCATGCGTTCGCGCCACACATACTTCTCGGTCTCGTTGCCACGCACGGCGGCCCATTTGCTGTCTGAAGGTGTGTTCTCGGCCGATGCCCGTTTGTCGGCTGGTAATGGATGGGGGAGAAATGACTAATCGTATTGGCATCTTTCCCTCCGGAACTGTCGAGGGTATCTCCAAAATTGTTGGAAACCTCTACACCGGTACCGAACTTACGCGCCTCATGTCCGAAGTGCCGCTTCGCTCTGACCCGGGCGAAGGACACACCAAATGGCGCCGAATCGCCCACGCCGTTTCCAACAACCAGGCGATTACGGGCAACGGTAATGCGCTGGTCGCCCTTGTGCGCGCCGCCCTGCGACCGGAGCGCACACTCGACCGCAAGTCCCGAGCTGACATCGCACGCGATGAGCTCAATCAGGTTCTATCGCTGGTGAGCCTCAAAGTGCTCGCTGACGGACGGGTCGCGACCGCCAAGAAGGCGTCCACCGACACTGAGGCGCTGGCTCGCTCCGAGCGGCTCTACAAGATTCTCGAGCAACGCGGAGCACATGCCGAGGTACTCGCGTACTGCCGAGAAGACCTCGTTCGGAAGGACTACTACGAAGCGGTCTTCGAGGCGATCAAGGGTCTGGGGTCGCGCATTCGTTCTCAGACTGGTGTCGACGCGGATGGATACGGTCTCATCGAAAAGACGATGGCTGGCTCAAGCCCACGGATCCGGATCAACGATGGCCGAACCCGAACCGAGCGCGATGAGCAACTGGGTATCGCCAACCTTGCCAAAGGACTCTTCAGCGCTTTCCGGAATCCCGTGGCCCACGAGCCAAA
Organism: Arthrobacter tecti; assembly: GCF_054511355.1. NCBI lineage: Bacteria > Bacillati > Actinomycetota > Actinomycetes > Micrococcales > Micrococcaceae > Arthrobacter > Arthrobacter tecti. The sequence continues at coordinate 186,297 of NZ_JBTNCT010000005.1, read as the reverse complement.
GCTGTACTGGACGATGAGCGAGCTGGACGCTCTGGACGTTCTGGGAACGCTGTCTATGATCCATCGTCGTCTGGACGCGGCCATCTCAGGTGACGGTGAAGGAATCTGAGCATGGCTGGAGCCGCTTCACCTGACCTGTCAACACGCATCGCCAACACCGACACAGCGCTCACCCTGGGCGGAGTCGCCGTGGTGGGTGCCGGGTTGTCGATAAGTAGTCGATTTCCCGCCACCCGAGGCCTCACCTCGCTCTTGTGGAACGCTCTGGACTCTGACGCAGCCACGCGATCGGACTTGGCGACCACATTGGGCCGCGACGACGCCGAGGCAAAGTCTCTGGTTGGGGACGCCTGGGCAGATGTTCAGCAAGCCTGGGCCGCTGTCGCAAGCAACTCAGTCGCGCGTGCCAGATTCCAGGGCCAGTTCGCTGAACTCGATGGGCAACGTAGCGCGCAACCCTCGGTGGCACACGAAGCCCTCGCTCGCCTCATTCACGCAGGCGTCATCGAATGCGTCGTCTCGCTCAACTGGGACACCGCGCTTGAACGCGCCTACCAGCGGCTCTACGGAACTTCACTGCCCGCAGGCGTGCTCTTCAAACCGCACGGAGACGCCGCGCAGCCAGACGACCGCTGGACACTCCCGCATGAGCCCGGAGTGGTTTCATCTGACGTGCTAGCGACGATCACCCAGTTCCGCGCAACACACGCCCGCACTCTCCTTGTTGTCGGCTACTCCGAAAGCGATCAGGTCGTCGTAGACGAGCTGGTGCACCCACTCGATCAGTCCTGGCGAACAATCCGCGTTGGGCCACACACGACGGGAACCGATGACCTGAAGGAGACGGCCGAGGTCGCCCTCCCGTTGCTAGCCGAAAAGTACGCCCTCCGAGAAGAACGCTCAGCGTGGCACACGGTGAGCTACGCGGGCACCCGAGGCGTCGAATCTTGGCTCGCTGGTCAGCGCCTCGGCCCGCAGGATGTGGACTCCTGCCCGGAGCTTGACGAGGTGCAAACGGTTACGCGCTCACTCCAACACGATCGCGCGGTCGTCTTGAATGGCCCTACGGGGTCGGGCAAGTCGATCTGCGCCTATCAGGCACTCCGAAGCTTGATGAATGACGGATACGAAATCCTACGCTTGCGTGACAATGCACGCCAGAATGGTGTGCGCTCCTGGCTCACCGAACTGGCCGCCTTCCCACACCGCAAGGTCCTGTTCATCGACGACGCTCAGGACCTCACCACCGACGCGGTGCGCGAACTCGCAGAAGCCGCCGCTCCCGACAGGCTCGTGCTCATCGTGGGCATCGATCACGTCGCAGGCGGCGTCCGCACAGTCCACCTCAGTGCCCGCAGCGCGGTCACCCGACTCGCACACTTCGTGCGGGAACAGCGCTCGACCCTCTTTCCTCACATACGTGCTCTCGATGACCACGTGGGCAACCACCCTCGTGACTTCCACTTCGAACAGCGCATCGACATCGCCGAACGCCAGGACACCACCTGGCAGTTCGCATACATTCTCACCGGCGGATGGCGAAGGGTCCGTCGTCAAGCACTCGAACTTCGCGACCAAGACCGGGCAGACCTGGCGCTGGCCGCCATCGCCGTTGCTCAAGTCGGCGGAGTCGACTCCGGAGTCGACCAAAGCGAACTGGACGTCCTCCTTCCCATCCTTCAACGAGACGAGCAATGGCTCGTAAGAGCACTCGAAGAGCTGCGATCCCGGCGCCTAATCTCCGAGGCTGACGGTCGCATACGCTGCGCTCATCTACAGGCAGCGCTGAACGTCATCACCTGGAGCCTTCACCCACCCCGACATGTCTTCCCGCCCCACCACCGACCTGAAGTTCCCCCGATCGCCTCCGCGACACCACCAGCTCAGACGACGGCGGATGCAACAGCTGAGGCTGCAGATGCGACACCGTCACCTTCGCCGCAGCTTCCTCAGTCAGAGATCGAAGCAGACCGGAAGACGGTCGGCGCCCTCATCGGTTCCGTACTCACCTCATCCTCAACACCCCTACGAGGGTGCGCATGGCTCGTCGGCCGCAACCTGGATACCGACGCTCGATGGATACTCCGGCACGAAGGAGTGCTCTCGGATTCGCTCTACGACGAACTCGCTCGGCGCGCGCTCGCAATCCCCGCAGACCTCGACATCACGGAAGCAGCTCAGCTGCTGTCCGAGGTCATGACCTACTCGGACGGGGCAGTGATCGACACCGTCCGCGCACACAGCGCCCGAATCAAAGAGTGGTACGAGGCGATCGCGCCCGAGAACGGCTGGGCGCTCGGAGACCTTGCAAATAGCTTGCACCGGCCTGACTCAGAGTTCGCTGCACAAGTCGCCAAGTTCGCCGACGGTCCACGGCTCGCGACCCTCATCCTCGACGGCGGCTGGCCGCACATCTACTCAAGCTCACACGCGCTGGACCGCCTGTGCAACATCGGCGGCGAACCTCTCCGGGAATCGATCAAGCCCCATCTCGACGAGGCAGCCTATAAGCAGATGCTAGACGATGGCTCGCCAGAGCTGCACCAGATCTCGATGCTCGTCGAGAACCTCGCGGCCGCCGACCACGACCTATCCCTACGCTTGGTCGAGCACGCCGCACGAAAGATCGCGTCACTACTCATGGTCGACCCAGTCCGACGATGGAACGACTTGTTCAGTCTGACGCTCCACACGCTCGGATACGCCGCCATCACCTTCGGCGACCGAGCCAACCTGCCGGCGGTGTGCCGGCCGGCGGCCCGCGCCCTCGTTCGCGAACTCAATAGAGACCAAGTCGCCCAGACCCTTTCTGGTCCGCAGGACCAGTGGGGACAAATGAACTTCGATGTCTTTATCGGACTCCTGGAGAAGGCTGACTCCGCCACGTTCACCGCAGTCGCAAACCGTCTCGACTTCGCCAGACTCGAAGAATCGCTGGCAGTCCCAGAAGGGCGACCAACCCGGACGGGTCTCTACCTCTGCTTGCAACTGTCTGAGCAGAAGCCAGATGAAGTGGAGACGATCCTTGACCGACTCGAACCATCACTCATCGAACTCGACTCACTCATAGCGTTCATGGCGCCGGACGTGGCAGCCCGGGCACTTCGGCGAGGCTTACCCCTCGACCTTGGACTCGATCACCATCATTGGGGCTGGGCCGCCGCTGTTGTAGCGCGCCTCGCCGAGCATGACGCCGACGTCGCACTGGAGGTAGCGGTCGCCAACCGAGGTGGAATGATCGAGGGCTTGAGCAACAACACGTCTAGCCCCTTCGACAACCTCGGCGCATGGGTCGAGGTCTGTGATCGTCTCGACCCCGCCCTGATCGACTCGCTTATCGCAGAACTCCCCGAAGGCGCCGTGTCGAAGTGGGACCGAGCTATCAGACGTCCACAGCGCTACGGGCACTGGCGCCGCGACCAGATCGCACCCCTAGTATTTCGTGCCACCCGAGCCGGTGGACACGTCCAGTCCGAGGCCGAAGCCCTGCTACGCCGGTTCCCGGCCCTCGCACGACTTCGGCCTCAAGACACGACTGTTGGCTAGCGCCCATGCGTATCGCGCAGTACCGTCCCAGCACCTAGAAGGTGATTCCGCACAGTCCCAGCCGAGAACCCGAGGCGCGAGCCCACGCGATCGAGTGATTCGCCCGACTCGTACCTGCGGACCATCTCGTCGACCTCCCAGGGGGACGGTGTCGTCCGGCGCAGCTTCACGCCGCGGGCACGAAGTAGGGACGCTAGTCGTTGCCGACTGACGGAGAGGTCAGGGGCAATCTCGCGTAGCGTTGCACCGGCCTCGTAACGAACCTCCGCCGCCAGTAGGGCCGCTTCGCTGACCCGCGTTCGATGTCGTACGCGGGCAGCCTGACCAGGAGCCGAACTCTTGCCTCTCCGTCTGATCTGTCGGTGCATCGCTGCCGTTCGAACAAGTGCCGGGGCAAGTTTCGACAAGCCTCCCGCTAGGTCCACTCCTGTCGTCAGACACCACGCGCTCAAAGCAGCGTCGCGTCGCTCGGCACCTCATCGAAGCGCCGTCCTTCAGGATTCGGCCTCATCAGCGTGGAGACAAACAGACCAATCGCACCAATCACGGGATTAGCCCGATGAAAATCATCCAGGCTGACATAGGCAGGATGTGCCAAGCGTGATCGACATGTCGAACAATGTCCGAAGTAGTGCAAATGAAGCATATATCGATCATTCCGTCCAAAACGACGTATGATCGATATATGGAACACGAGACGACCCCCTTCTACCGCGCCGTCGATGCCGTGTCGCTGGGCCGCTCGATTGGTGAAGCCCGCAAGGAACTAGGCATGACCCAGCAGGAGCTGGCAGTCCGCCTTGGCGTGGGAAGAGGAACAGTTGTTCGGTTGGAGAGTGGTGAAGCAGTTTCCGTCATCGTAGCCATGAAGGCGATCCGCGTTCTTGGTCGCGACGTGGCATTAGTACCTCGCTTCTCAAGGCTGCAGGTCAAGCAGTGAACTCACAGCAGGGTATGGAAGTTTTCCTGCATGGTCGGCATATCGGAATGCTTACCGGTACTTCACTGAGGCTCGCCTTCCAATACGATGCAGACGTTGTCGCCGAATACGGTTCCGGCGCTACGTTGCTGTCGTTGTCCTTGCCCCTGTCGCGAAAGAAAATCACCGGGCCGTCTGTCTACAACTACTTCGACGGGCTCCTTCCCGAGGGCCAGGTAAGGTCGCAGCTCGCAATGGACAACGGTGTTTCGGCACCGGACGCTCTCGGATTGCTTCGTGTATTGGGAGCAGACTGCGCCGGCGCAGTGCAGGTACTGCCTGCTGGTGTGAACCCTCAGCAGACGGGTCACGGCAAGGCGCTCACACCCGGCCAGGTCGCGAATATCGTTGAGGCGCTACCAACATGGGACTTGCCGGAGGACTTCATGATCACCGCCTCCCTCGGCGGAGTCCAATCGAAGGTTCTCCTAAGCCGGATCGACGGTGGTTGGGCCTGGCCCGGCAGCGGCGCGGTTTCGACCCACATCATCAAACCGGAACCGCTGAATTCTCCGGTGCCTCATCTCCTTGCATCCGAGGACTGGGCGCTGAAGGTTGCGGCTGCTTCGGGACTGCCCGCTGCGGAAAGTTGGCTTGAAACGTTCGGCTCCCGCACGGCAATCGTCGTGAAGCGGTTCGACCGCACACCCTCAGGTGGTCGGGTGCATCAGGAGGATTTCACACAGGCGTTAGGGCTTTCCAGTGCCAACAAGTACGAAGGAACGACGGCCTCCCCATCGCGTTTGACCAAGCTCACCTCTTTGGCGGCGCCCCACACCCGCAACGAGAAAGAATTCCTCCGCCAACTGCTGCGCGCAGTCACCTTCAACGCGCTAATAGGGAACGGGGATGCGCATTCGAAGAACTACGCCTTGCTCATCCTGGATGGCGGGGAGGTCCGCCTGGCGCCGCTGTACGACGCCGCACCGACCCTGCTGTTGTACTCCGCTTCGGTCAACGCCGGTCATACTCTTGGCGGCCAGATCAGACTGCCATACCTAACCTTTGAGCACCTGGTCAACGAGGGCGTTGCATGGGGTCTGCAGGGTTCCGAAGCCCGCCTCACCGCAACTCAAGCCCTGGAATCAGCAGCCGAAGCCGCCGCTGCGACGCCGAACGTTGAGGAGATCAGCTTCCTGCGCGAACTCGTGCCGGCACGGGCACAAGACCTTCTTAACGGACACACCGCCCGGCGCAGCCTCGCCTAAATGGAACCCATCATTTGCCCGGAGGGCCCGGACATCCCTGAGGGCTCCGCCACCAGCGATCCAAGCAACTGCAACGCCTCATACCCGGGGCTGCCCGGTTCGGCCGTATACAGCAGGACCCGGTGCCCCGAGCTGTCCGGGGAGACGAGCACCTCGAAGTCCAGCTCCAGGTAGCCAACTTCCGGGTGGCGCAGATACTTCCTACCGGATACGCAATTCACCACCGGATGCCCAGACCACAAGCGTGCGAACTCACAGCTCTTCACGGTCAGCTCGCCTACAAGTTCGGTGAGCTCGGGATCACTCACCGCTGCACCGGCAATCAGACGCAGGGACGAGACCGCCCTGGCAGCCTCGTCATCCCACTTGGTATAGAGCTCCCGTGTGTGCTCGTCGAGGAACAGCATGCGAGTCAGATTCGGCCTCGTTGACTGACGGGTTGGTGCATCGAAGTCGAGATGCCCGGCCACCAGCCGGTGCCCCAGCGGGTTCCACGCGAGGACTTCGCTTTAACGCCCAAGTACGACGGCGGGAGTCGCCGACATGGACAGGATCAGACGGGCCATGCCCGGGCGCACGTAATCTGGCTTGCGGGGTGCCCGGCGTGTGCGCTTCACCGGACGTGCGAGATTCTTCAGGTGGACGCGTTCGTCGTCGTTCAGGTTCAGTGCCCGCGCTAACGCTTCGATGACCGAGTCCGAGGCGTTGCTACTGAGCCCCTGTTCAAGCCGCGTGTAATACGTACTGCTGACGCCGGCAAGCATCGCAATCTCCTCACGCCTCAACTCCGGAACCCGGCGCATATCAAAACTGCGAAGTCCGACGTCGTCCGGCTGGAGCGCAGCCCTGCGCACCCTATGGAACTCCCCCAGTTCACCCACATTGCTCATCACCCCATACTGCCCGGGACAGCGGACATTGTCCTGTTCCTGACAGTGCTACCCACAGCAGGGTGTGGTTGCGCTATTCAATTCCACACACGCTGGAAGCACAGCAAACCAGCACCGAAGGAACCCATGCCCAGCCCAAACATCACCGAGCAGCCCACCGTCGTACCGCCCGTCGAACGCATGACTGGCAAGCAGCGACTCACCCTCGCCGTTCTGCTCACGGCGAGCTTCACCCTCGCCGTGGACTTCTCCATCCTCAACGTCGCGCTGCCAATCATCGGCTCCGACGTCGGGTTCAGCCTTGCGAATCTGCAGTGGATTGCCACCGCTTTTGCCCTCTGCGCCGCCGGTTTCACACTTCTCTTCGGCCGCGTCGCGGACCTGGCTGGCAGGCGGCGCATGTTCCTCATCGGCATGGCGCTCCTCGGTGCAGGTTCCCTCCTCGGTGGGCTGGCTACGGATCCGGCGGTCCTGCTCGCCGCCCGGGTTGCGCAAGGAATCGCGACGGCGATCGTTGTACCCGCAGCACTGTCACTGCTGCTGGGATCCTTCGCAGAGGGCCCACTCAGGGATAAAGCGTTGGGGCTCAACGGCGCTCTCATGGCCGCAGGCTTCACCACCGGCGCGATCCTCGGCGGTTTTCTTACTGACGTGCTGAGCTGGCGGTGGGCATTCTTCATCAACGTGCCTGTCGCCGTCGTCGTGCTGGTGCTCGCCCCAATGGTCCTGGGAGAAAGCAAACCGTCCGGCAAAACCAGGCTCGATGTTCCCGGCGCGATCACCGCAACGCTCGGCCTGCTTGCCCTCATCTACGGGCTCACCCACGCCGCCGAAACCTCCTGGACGCACCCAGTGACGCTCGGCGCCCTCGCGCTGGCCGGACTATTGCTGGTTGGGTTTACTGCCATCGAGCATCAGGCGCAGTTCCCGCTGGTGCCGCTGGGCATCCTCAAAAGGCCCGCTATTGCGTGGGGCAACATCGCGGGGATCCTGGCTTTCCTTACAGAGACGTCCCTGGTCTTCCTGCTGACGCTCTATCTTCAGCAGGTTCTCGGATACACCCCGCTTGCGGCCGGGCTGTCGTTCGCCGTCCTTGGCGCCGGTACGGTTCTTGGCGGAATGATCGGGCCGAAAATCATTGGGAGGATCGGCAGCAAGAGGGCGATCGTTTATGGGTTTAGCGTCCAGGCAGCCGCGACGGTAACACTCGTTCTGCTTGGTACCGGTGGGACAGCGATCCTCCTGCTCCTGGGAGCGACTTTCGTGGGTGGTGTAGCTAACCTCGTGGTGATCGTCGGCTTCATGGTCACCGCGACCTCGGGTCTTCCCGACGGGGAGCAGGGCCTGGCCACGGGGCTCGCCACCATGAGCCAGCAAATTGGAATCACCATGGGCATTCCCGTCATGAGTGCGGTCTTCAGCGCGCAGATCCATGCGCTGGGATCGACGACGACGACGGCGGCCGTGCTCAGCGGGGTCACCACAGCCATCTGGGTCAACGCCGGGCTCTGTGCCGCGACCGCCGTCGTTCTTGCGCTCTTCCTGAAAGCGCCGCGGGTTAGGCTTCAGGCTTCGGGCAACAGGACTCTGGACGGACGCGAAGCAGCACCAGGCTGAGCTAGGGTGCTGCCATGACGCGTTACGTGATCGACGCACCCACCCTCCTGCACCTCATCGGGACTAACCAACAAGTCCACGAACAGCACCAACTGGTGGCCCCGAACCTTATCCGTTCACAGGCCCTCTCGCTTCTGTTCGTCGCAGTTCAACGCGGTGACCTCAGCGAATCCGAGGCCCTGCAGCAGCACGAACGGCTGACCGAAACGAAGATGCGCCTGCTGGGCGACCGGGTCTCCCGCAGGACAGCCTGGAAGATCGCGCGTGAACAGCACTGGGAATCAACGCACGACGCCGAGTATGTGGCAGTTGCCCAGTTGCAGGCCGATGCGCTGGTCTCCGTGGACCCTGCGATGCGGGCGATGGCGGAAGGCCTTGTGGCCGTTGAACCCTTCGCCGCGCTGTTCCGCGCGTAACGCTCAGCGCACCCTCATGGCCGCGATCTCGAGGATCACCGTGCACCGGGTGCCGGGCGCCACGGATGGAAGCACCGCCGCCTTGATCGCCGCGCCGAGGGAGCGCAGCAGGGAAGGTGACTCGGCGTCGTCGTACACTCCAATCCTGGCTTTCACCTCCACGGTGCCGTCTGCGGATGTCAGCTGAACGCGGTCGCGCTCGGTATCAGTAAGCCGGGAAGCCACCTGGCCGACGACGGCGGCGAACGCGCCGGTGGGATAGGTGGTAACCACGCCGTCATGCTGGTGAATCAGCTCCGTGAGCTCGGCGGGGGTGATCATGCTTCTTCTCCGGTGGCGAATTCCATGTCGGCGATGGTGATGTGGATGGCGGTGACGTGCAGCTCGGTGTGACGCTCCAGCGCTTCCCGAATCTCCTGCCGGATGGTATCGGCGAGCGGTTTCAGCGGCTCGCCCTGCCAGAACACCGAGACACGCACGTCGACCGAAACCTCAGCGCCGGGCGTCGTGATGTCGCCCTGCAGCTTGACGCGGCCGATGAGTGCGCCGTCGACGGCGTCGCCCGCCGCTCGGATCAGCGACAGAATTGCCCCCTCGGTTTGGGAGAGGTGAAGATCGGTGTCCTCGCTCGGAACGGGAATGGACCTGCCTGGACGTGCCTGGATGGAGATGTGGTTGAAGAGTTCGTTTAGCCAGGAGTCGTCCTCGTCCGCAAGTTCAACATCCCGCTCCAGGACTTGCGGAGTCAGGGAACGAAGGCGGGACAGCGCGTCCAGGGCCGCCTGGCATTCGGGGCAGTCCTCGATCTCGCGGATCGCGGGGGTGCGGCCGCTTGCAAGGTAATCGTCGAGCTCGTCAATGGTGCGCCCGCATCCGAGGACGTCGCCGGTGTAGTCGTCCTGCCTGTCGCTCATCGCCATGCCTCCATTTCCCGTACAAGGGTGGCCCTGGCCCTGGTCAGCCTGCCGCGGACGGTTGATTCGCTGGTGCCCAGTTCCGCAGCGATCTCCGAATAGCTCATCTCGCCGATCTCCCGTAACGCCCAACACTGGCGTTGTTCCTCAGGGAGCGTGGCGAGCGCCTGCGAAAGTGCGTCCGCCGCGGACCGGGCTTCCACTTGCCGTTCCACCGTTGGGACCGGCGATTCCAGCTCATAGTGGTCATCAATGTTCTCACTGAGCCGCCGCTTGCGCATCAGGTCGATCGACTTGCGGCTGACAATCGTCATGAGCCAGCTCTTCACAGACGCACTCTCACGGACGTCTTCCATCCGGTTCCACGCAGCGATCAATGCTTCCTGAATGACGTCGTCGGAGTCGCTGCCATGCGGGCCCACCAGCCGGATGGCATAGGCGCGCATCAACCGGGCGTATCGGCGCATAAGGACTTCGAATGCAGCAGGATCACCATCGATCGAGCGCTCCACGAGCACCTGGTCCGGCGCCGCCGCCAGTTTCGAGGCGCGGGACTGGGCAACTGGTGACACACCAGGCTCCCTTCTGCCTCCTGTACGACTTCTACGACTTCTACGACCCCATTCCACCACGGCCGCCGAAGTGTCCAGAAAATACTTGTCGGTTTCGCGTGACGAATCTTCCGATGCCTCCGTCTTATCTATGTAAGCGAATATCGCAGATGCGTGAAGGAGCGAAAAATGGCTGAGAACCAGACCACTGAAAAGAACCTGCAGGGAACCCCGAACGGTCAAATGCCGGGCACGGAAAACAACAAGGAGAAGAACCAGGAGCAGAAGAAGACCGGCCCGCTGCACACCGACCACGGCAACACCGTGATCGCTGAGACTGTTGTCCAGAAGCTCGCAGGCATGGCCACCCGCGAAGTGCCTGGTGTGCATGCGATGGGCAGCGCCGGCCGCCGGGCCTTTGACCAGATCGCCGAGCGCATCCCCGGCTCGCAGACAAACGTCAGCGGCGGCGTGAGCGTGGAAAAGGGTGAGCGGCAGACCGCGATCGACGTGAGCGTCGTCGTCGAATATGGGGTTTCCATCGTCGAGATGAGCCAGAACATCCGCCGCAACGTCATCAACTCCGTGGAGCGTGCCACCGGTCTTGAGGTGATTGAGGTCAACATCAACGTCACCGATGTCCACCTTCCCGGCGACCAGGACCAGGACGAGCCAGGCCAGAAGAGCAACCGCGAGACGGAACTCCAGTAGGAACCGTCACGGAAGGAGACCTGCGATGTCACGCAGCACCATTGGTTTATTCACCGGTCTGATTCTGGGGGTCGTCGTGATCTTCGGCGGTTTCCTCGAGCTGTTGGCCGTCATTGTCTTCGGAGCCATCGGCCTGGCTGTCGGGCGCTTCCTGGACGGCAAGCTGGACGTGCAGGAACTGCTCGGTAACCGCTCCGGCCGGAGGTGACTTCGAATGGACACCCAAACTCCAGATGCCGGAACTGCAGGCGCCCGGCCTCCCACCGAGCGGGGCACACTGATCCTGAACGAGAAGGTCCTGCGGAAGATCGCCTCGCAGGCCGCCTCGGAGCTTCCCTTCGTGGGTGGCATGAGCGGGGGCGTGCTCGGCATCGGCAGGGAGACTGACCTTTCAGCCCGGCCGAAAGCGGAGATCGAACTGGCAGGGAACACCGCCTTCGTGAACCTCGCGGTGGCCCTGATCTATCCGTTGGACCTGCGCCACGGTACCGAACGGCTCCGCGACCACGTGAGTAAGGCGCTGCAGTCCTGGACCGGAGTCACGGTGGGGCGTCTCGATATCGACGTCACCGCGTTGGACACCGGCAGCAGTGACACGGCCCGCGGCAGGAGGGAACTCGAATGAGCAGCCGAAGTCCCCGGCCCCTCCGCCGTAGGCCCGCACGCACCATCCCCGCGGTGATCACCGCCGTCGTACTGTTGATACTCGGCGCAGGTGCGCTGTGGCTGGGCATCGACGCCGCGCGCGGAAACACAGGAGTTCTCGAAAGCGCTGCCGGCGCTGCCCGGACGCCCTGGAACAGCTCTGTGGCTGTAGCCGTCGCAGGCGTGGTGCTCGCGGCAGGGCTGATCCTCATGCTCTGCGCCGCCCTGCCGGGCAAATTCACTTCGCTGAGGCTCGGCGCTCCGACGAACCAGGGAACAACGACGACGACCAGCGAGTACGTGATGAGCCGCCACGCGCTTGCACGGCTTGCGAAAGCGCGGGCCGAGCAGGTTGACGGCGTGGAGTCCGCCGCTGCGACGGCGTCGCAGCGCAAGCTCGAGGTCACCGTCAGCACTTACCTCATCCAGACGGCGGAGCTGCGGGAGCGGGTGCACCAGGCCCTCACCCGGGCACTGCAGGACGCCGGCCCCCTCACCGAACCGCGCATCCGTGTCTCCGCCAATACCCACAAGCTCGACTGAACCCTTCGAAGGAGACAACCATGAGGCACTCAGCTGGACGCCTGAACCGAACGTGGCTCGCCGTCGTCGGACTGGTCCTTACCCTTGCAGCAGTGGCTTGGCTACTGGTCGCAACCGGTCTCCTGGCCGGTCTGCTGCCGGCAGGACTCCGCACACCGGAACCCTCCGGACCCGCCGCGCAGGTGGATCCCGCCGTCGTCGCGGGTAGCCCGGTGCTACCAGGGATCCTCATTGCCGCTGGAGCCGTGCTGGTTATCCTTGCACTCGCCTGGCTGGCCGCGCAGGTTCCCAAGCGGCACCAGGCGGGCAGGTACCGGATCCAGCAGGATGCCGCCACAGGGATGACCACCCTGAACCCGGATGTGCTGCAGGAAGCAGTAAACGCCGAAGCCGAAGGCATTCCGGATGTGCTGCGCGCCCGGAGCGTGCTGCGCGGATCGGCCGGTGCGCCGGACCTGACCATGAAGGTAACCATCAGCCCACGCGCCCAGACCCAGCGTGTGCTGGCAACCATAGAGCACGACGTCGCCACTCACCTTGCTTCCAGCCTTGGAGCACCGTTGGCTCGGCTGGCAATCGAAGTGGATGTGGACAACCGCACCCGCAAGACCTCCACAGTAACCCTCTAGGAAAGTAGCCTCTGGAGATACAGACCTTGCCGGTAACGAACCGGCAGCACACCCAGAAAAAGGAGAACACCATGGGACTCGATGACAAGATCAAGAATGCAGCTGAAAAGGTCGCCGGCAAGGTCAAGGAAGGCCACGGCGATGCCACCGGCAACGAGGACCTGAAGGCCGAAGGCCAGCGGGACCAGTCGAAGGCCAACCTGAAGAACGCCGGCGAAAACGTCAAGGACGCCTTCAAGAAGTAGCCTCACTTCACTGAGTGAAAGCCCCGGTCCGAGGATCGGGGCTTCCACTCGTAATCCGAATGTATTCTGAACCGCAGCAAGAACAATCGGTCAGGGGTACAAAAATGAGAAGAATCGCTTCAGTTATCGGTCTGCCGGCAGAACGCGCGGCTGAGTACGAGGCCCTGCATGCCGCTGTCTGGCCAGACGTCCTTGCGCAGATCGCCGAGAGCAGCATCAGGAACTACTCGATCTACCGCTACGGCGAGATGCTCTTCTCCTACTTCGAGTACGTCGGAGACGATTACGACGCCGATATGGCCCGCATGGCTGAGGACCCCGCCACCCAGCGGTGGTGGGCCGTATGCAGTCCGCTGCAGCGTCCCGTCGCGGAACGCGGCGAAGGCCAGTGGTGGCACGAGCTGCCTGAGGTTTTCCATACTGACTAACGCCATCTCAGGTAGCAGCCATCCGTTAGCCACCGGACTACGAATCCCTTGATCTGACCGACAGCGGAAGAAGTAGCCATGGCGGACACAAAGCTTTGGTCATCGGAGCGGTTGTTGACCACCGCCGCCCGTCTGACCGAGAACGCCTGGAATGAGCGGCTCCTGGGCGTCGGTATAACCCACGCCGGATTCATCACACTTCGCGCTATCCAGACGCTCGGTGCGGCGTCGCAAACTGAGTTGGCCGACCAGCTTCACATCACCGCACAGACCGTGGGCCGGACGCTGGTGCGCCTGCAACAGCAGGGATTGGTATCACGGGAAGGCAGCGCCAGCGACCGGAGAATCTTCATGGTTCGCCTGACCGATCTCGGCTCCACCAGCCTGAACGCAGTTGAAAAGGACGAGCACGAGTTCATGCTGGACCTGGACCGCGCCGCCCCGGGTCTGAGGAACCTTCTGATCGACCTCATCGAGGACTTGCTCCCCGGAAGGCCGGTGTCGATAGGCGCAGGACGGAAAACTATCGGCGTCGAAGAGGAGCTCCGACGCCGATAGGTTTCCGACCAAGGCAGGTTACGGGTTGTTCGCGCCGCCCTGGACGTTGGACTTCGCGTCCTGTGTCCGGTCCTTCATATCGGACGCGGCGTGTGTGCCCTCGTCCTTCACCGTGTTGGCGGACTGGGTTGCGCTCTCCTTGACGGAGTCGGCCGCACGCTGCGCCGGCTCCTTCATGTCCTCCGCTACCTGCTTGGCGGCGTCCGACACTTCGGAAACCAGCGGCTGTGCCTTTTCCTTGACAGCTTGCGCGGCTTCCTTCTCCTTTTCGCTGGCGGGGATGAGCGACGCCGCGAGGAGCCCCGCGCCGAAGGCGATCAGCCCTGCTGCGAGGGGATTGCCCTGCGCCTTGGACGCCACGCGATGCGGAGCGTCATGCATTGCGTCCCCGGCGTGGTGTGCGCGGTCCTTCGCTGAGTGCGAGGCATCGTGTGCCGAACCCATCACGCTGTTCTTCACGTTGCCGAACGTGTTCTTGACCTTGTCGGTCTGCCGGTGCGCGATGTTCGAAGGGCTTACCTTGTCGGCAACGGCGTCCACATCGGTGCCGAGTTCCCTGCGGGTGCGTTCGATGTCTGCACGGATTTCGTCAGGTGTCTGGTTCATGGCGTGTGCTCTCCCGGTTTCAACGTAGGCGGAATTTCCTTGGCTGTCTCAGCGGTCTGCGGCAGGCCCTTGATTGACTTCATTTCCTTCTTCCCCGTCAAAGCCAGTACCGCGGCGATGATGCCCCAGAGGACGGCCACAATCACCGAGGCCCAACCGAGCCCCATGAGTTCGGCCAGCCCCCACATGAGGGCCAGGGAGAGGAACAGAAGCACAAAGTGTCCGGCAACAGCGGCGCCGCCGAACATTCCCGCACCCTTGCCGGCCTTGGTGCCCGATTCGCGGAGCTCGGCCTTGGCAAGCTCGAGTTCCTGGCGCATCAAGGTGGACAGGTCACCCGTTACCTCGCTGAGCAAATGGCCCAGCGAATTGTCCTGCCCGCGGTCGGTGTCGAGGTGCGTGTCCAGGTTCGGGGTTGGTTGCGCAGTATGCGATCCGTGCACGTGTGGCTCAGTCATTACGGATAGTCCCTTCGCGGTTCGGTCGGTGACACGCCCGGCTGGGGCTCGGTGAACGGCGTCGCGGGGGCTGCCGGAGGCGCCGCGGGCGGCACTGTTGGCGAATTCCCGACGCCGGTGTCATAGTCCGGCGCCCCGGTCCCGTACTCGTCCGGTACAGGCGGATAGGTAGCGGCGTGCTGGCCGCCGGCCGTACCGGTGGTTCCCGCTCCCTGCATCCCTCCACCTGCAGCGGCGCTTCCGCTCGTGTCGGTTCCACCCTGAAGGCCGCGCGCGAGGCGGCCGGCGAGTAGGCCGGTGCCGGCTGCGATCAGCAGGAAGGTGCCTGGCCGGCGTCGTGCGAACCCGGTGACCTCATCAAGGAGGGAGCCGGGGTCTCGGCCGTCGAGCCAGGAGGCGGCACTGCCGGTCCGCTGTGCCGCCTGCTGTACCAGCTGCTGCGCCGTACCGCCTTCTGAATTGTCTGCCATGGAGCGGAGTTCATCGCTCAGTGACCGCAATCCTTCGGAGACCCGCTGCTGCTGGGTGCCCGCCTGGCTCTTGAGGTCCGAACCGAGCTCGCCGATCAGGTTCCTGGCCTGGGCGCCGGCCTCATGGGCTACGTTCTTGGCTTCCGAGCCGGCGGTGGATGCAACGTTTTTCGCCGCATCGACGCCCTCACGCCCCACATCCTTGGCTTCGTGCTTCGCGGCCGACGTCGTCGACTGCCCGGGTGAATCCCCGGGCGGCTGCTCCGTTGACTGCACGGGGGGCGGGTAGCCGTCCTCGCCGGTGCGTGAAGTGACCAGTGGGTCCTCTGACCAATTTTGTGTGCTCATAATGACTCCTTCTATTGTGTGGAGGACTCGCAGGAAAGTAAGTCATCGCACGTCCACGATAAGCATGCTTACTATATGATCACAAGACTGCAACGGAAATTGTTTCAACAGAGATTCCGCGGCCGATCGCGCTGACAGCCAGCAGGCTTAGTATCGTGGGATGGGTGGCGCCAACGCGCCGCTGCGCATTGAAGGAGGCACTATGGGGAACCGAAGCGGGAACGATGGGGAAAGCATCGTCGTGTGCCCGGATGGCCCGCTTCTGGTGCGCGGCGACGTCGCAATCGTGACTCCCGCAGGTGAGCCGGTGCCCCGCCGTCGTAAGACCGTAGCGCTGTGCCGGTGTGGTGCATCAACCATCAAGCCGTACTGCGACGGGACGCACAAACTCATTAATTTCCGCAGCGACCCTGACCAGGAAACAGACGCTTAAACAGGCAGTGGGCCCTCCCATCTGGGAAGGCCCACCGTTGGGTTCGAGGGTCAGCAGCCGCCGTTTCGGTCCAGGTATCCGTCCAGACGCGAAATGAACGCAGCCATCTGTTCGCGGGTGATCGGTGCCAGCGGGCGGTATTCGGTCCTTCCACCGGCAACCCATCCGTGGGAGATGTCTGCCGTCGCCATCCATGAGATCTCATGATTGAAGATGGTGGATGAATTCACGTCCACAAAGCTCGAAGCCCCCGGCCGGTAGTTGGCGGCCGCGGGCACGGCGCATACATGGGCAGCGTAACGGTGCAGGAATGCAGCCATCTGGTCGCGCATGATGGGCGACGTGGGGCGGAAATACCCGTCCGACCAGCCGTTTGCCACGTCCATGTTCTTCATCCAGGCGATCTCCCCGGCGAAGACGTGGTTCGTGGGAACGTCCCGGAAGGGTGCCGTCCGCGGTTTCGGAGCAACCTGAACGCCTGGATTCGCCAGCCGGTAGAGGAACGCTGCCATCTGCTCGCGGGTCATGGTGCTCAGCGGGCGGTAGGTGCCATCGGGCCAGCCGTTCGTGAGCTTGTTTGCCGCAAGCCATTCGATCTCGTTGCGGAGCGTGGAAACGCGCAGGTCCTTGAACGGAAGGCCGGCGTCGATCGTTACCACCGCGCGGTCGTTCGCAACCGAATTGATCGTGACTGTTGTGCCGGCGTGCGTGGTGAAGACCTGGCCTGCCTGCCAGGCAGTGTTACTGGCGTAGTAGCCGGAGTACCGCCGGGTGGACGGCATGAGGGCGATTGAAGACGCCGACGTCGCGCCACCGTTCTGAACGATCTTCACACCGCGGTTGCCTCCGACGGCAAGGTTGGCATCGAAGCCGACGGGAGTTCGGAGTTCCAGGTAGTAGGTCTCCCTGCTGCGCGGATCGGTGAACTTCACTGCCCGGTTCGCAGCTGTTCCTGCCCAGGGCCGTAGGGTGTATGTTTTGCGCCCGGCCACAACACCTGCGTTAAGGATCTCATCGCCGCGGCCGAACCCGCCGTAGTCCCAGAAGCTGGAGCTGATCGCCGGCGTGTCGAACCAGCGGGAGAGACCCATGAGATCCGACGTGTCGCCGTAGGCGCGGATGCCGCAACCGTAACCGAAGACCGGGGTATCGGATGCGCCATTGGTGCATTCAAGGGAATCCGCGTGCATCAGGCCCAGCACGTGCCCAAACTCGTGCGCCATCACATTGGTGGTGAAGTTGGTGATCTGTGGCATGAGAATGCGGCCGCTGGTCCCGTTGCTACTCCAGCCGTAGCCCAATATCCCGCCCTGTAGCCCGGAAGGAATGAACACAACCAGCGCCTTGTACGGGCTGTAGCTCCAGCCAAGCTCGGCGGTGACCTTGTTCATGATGTCCGAATAGCTCCAGGTGGAGCGTGCTGCGGACTTGTGATTGATGACGCGTGATCCCACGGACATGGTGATGCGTCCGTTGGACATCGACTTCCAGTAGGCATTCGCCTGATCGACGGCCCGCTTGGCTGTGTCATATGGAACCTGCGCTCCGCTGTCAGCCAGATCGACGGTTACCAGCTTGACGTCGATGTTGCCCCTACGCGAGAGCGTTCCGCCTGCTCCCAGCGGAGACATCGCTGCACCCTGCGGCGAAGCCCCACCCCGCTGGGAGTCTGATGGGACTGTTCCCTCGAAGGTGTGATCGGAAAGCTTGAGGTTGTCCGGTAGGCCGAGCGCCGATTCGCTCTCGATCTGGAGTTGCGACATCCCGCCGTGGTCATGATCGTGTGTGGCGGCCGGCGGTGTCCCGGCTGTTTCTGCCGATGCCTGGGAAACCCCGACCGTGAGGCTGCCCGCCAGGAGCAGAACGCCGGTGAGCGTCGCGGTGGAACGCTGAAGTAGAGCCATGTTGATCCTTGGTGGTACGAGTGAGATGGGACCCAGGGCGCCGCACTTCCCCCGAAGAAGCGACGCCCGGGGCGCTGAAAGCTCAGCCCTTTAAAGGTCCCGCACCAAGTATATGTTTATGAATTGACGGAAAAACGCCGGAGATATGCGAAGGATTATCTCAATAGGCTCAGTTTTTCCGCAGTTTCAACGCAAGACGCTCGAATGCCTATTCGAATTCGACGGAATAAAGGCCAATCGAATTATTGATTTCTCCAGGCAATTTTCTGGAATTCAGGAGGCTTGCCGCTGCACACGCGGCGAGTGGCCGGCCGTCTTGTGCTGGCCATTCAACGGGACGACGACGGCGTCGCGCATCCCTGCGGGGCGGTTGAGTATCAGCTGGGCCAGGGCGAGCAGGAAGACCGGGATCGATAGAAGTACAAAGGCGAAGAGCGCATACATGGCAATGATCGCGTGGACGGGAGAATGGAACAGGCTTGCAATGAACGCGGCACTGCCGAGCCAGGTCCACAGCCAGAAGAGCGCAACGGCATACAGGACCGTCCGGGCACGCCGGTATTTCAACGGATAATGCACCCGCCGACGCCTCATTTAATTTGACCCCCAGGTCTCACGGAACCCGCACCCGCGAGCCACCCTCCTGATACTAATCCCTGAAGGGGATTTTTGTATCCTGCCTGCCACGTTCGACACGTGACAGGCAGGAACCAGGTTCCAACTCAGAGGAACCGGACGTGCTCCGGCGTGAGGTCCTCAACTTCGGTGACGCCGAGCAGCTGCATGGTCCGCGCGATCTCCTTGCCCAGGATCGCGATGGTGCGGTCCACGCCTGCGCGTCCACCGGCCATGAGCCCGTACAGGTACGCGCGTCCGATCAGCGTGAAGTCGGCGCCAAGTGCGAGCGCCGCGACAATGTCTCCGCCGCTCATGATGCCGGTGTCCAGCATGATCGAGGTTTTGCCCTTGAGCTCAGCTGCAACCTCGGGCAGCAGGCGCAGCGGGATCGGCGCGCGGTCCAGCTGACGCCCGCCGTGGTTGGACAGCACAATGCCGTCAGCGCCGTGGTCCACCACCTTCTTGGCATCCTCGAGGGTCTGGATGCCCTTGACAACAAGGTTGCCCTTCCAGGCCTTCCGCAGCCAGTCGAGGTCCTCGAAGGTGAGCGTGGGATCGAACATGGAGTTGATCAGATCGGCAACCGTACCCGAGTACCGGTTGAGCGATGCGAATGCGAGTGGCTCATGCGTCAGGAAGTTGAACCACCAGGCCGGCCGGTAGGAGGCATCGATCACTGTTTTGAGGCTCAGTGCCGGCGGGATGGTCATTCCGTTGCGCACGTCCCGTAGACGGGAGCCGGCGACGGCGGTGTCCACCGTTACCATCAGCGTGTCATTGCCGGCTGCCGCGGCCCGGTTGATCAACTCCATGGAGCGTTCGCGGTCTGTCCACAGATACAGCTGGAACCAGTTGCGTCCGTTCGGGGCGGCCTCGGCCACATCTTCGATCGAGGCGGTCCCCATAGTGGAAAGGGTGTAGGGAATCCCGGCGGCCTCCGCGGCCTGCGCCCCGGCATACTCGCCCTCGGACTGCATCATGCGGGTGAATCCGGTGGGTGCGATGCCGAACGGTAGGGCGGACTCCTTGCCGAGCACCGTGACTGAGGTGTCAACCTTCTCAACGTTGCGCAGGATGCCCGGGCGGAACTCGATGTCCAGGAATGCTTCCCGGGCGCGGCGGAGAGTGATCTCAGCTTCTGCGGCACCGTCTGTGTAATCGAAGGGGGCTGTAGGGGTGCGTCGCTTGGCGATGGCCCGCAGATCCCCGATGGTGTTTGCCCGGTTCAACCGTGCGTTCTGGGTGAAGTCCGGCTTCTTGAACTGCATGAGCGGAGCCAGATCAGCAACTTTGGGGATCCGGCGCTTGAGCGCCGCCGGTGAGTACGACATGGGAAACCTTCTGTCGGGTAGTGTGGTCCGACCACACTATCGACCTGTGGCCTGACCACGCAAGCTAAACTTGCGGGATGCGTACCCATCAGCTCGTCCAGTCGTGGCTTGAGGAGGAGTTGGGCGCCGGCCGGTTGACGGTCGGTGACCGGCTTCCGGGCGAGCGGACGGTCGCAGAGCAGCTCGGCATCTCGAGGGCCTCCGCCCGCGAGGGAATCCGGGTTCTGGAGGCCATGGGCATAGTCCGTGCCGGCGTCGGCTCCGGTCCTGGGGCAGGCACCGTCATTACGGCGAACCCCGGAGCCGCGCTCGGTTCGGCGCTGCGGTTGCACATGGCAACCTCGCACCTGCCGGTGGAGGACATTGTGCAGACGCGGCTGCTGCTGGAAACCTGGGCAGCCGCACACGCAGAGGGTTCCTCTCCGGCAATGGCTGAGGCGGTGAACCTGCTGGACGCCATGGATGCTGCCGCGCTGGACCAGAAAGAGTTCCTCCGGCTGGACGCACTGTTTCATGTTGCGCTGGCCGAAGCCGCCGGAAACGTGCTGATCGGCGCGATGATGTCCTCGCTGCGCGGGTCGATCGAGGGCTACACGCTACGCCTCACCCGAAACCTCCCGGACTGGGAAGCCACGTCCGCCCGGCTGCGCGCGGAGCACCGCAGTATTCACGAGGCAATAAGGAACGACGACGGCGCCCTCGCGGCGAGCCTCATAGGCCGCCACATCGAGGGCTTCTACGAGGAGGCGGGGTTGTAGGACTCCGGCTGTTCTACCGCCCGCAGGTTCCCTCGGGCATTCGCCGCGCGCTGCGGTTGGGCCAGTTCCTCAATTGCGGCACGCAGGTGTGACCGCAATTCCGGGGAGAGCAGCGCCTCATCGGAAACCAGCGTCCGCTCGATGTCCCGCCCCTTTTCGAGGGTTTCGCGGCCCTTGTCAGTGATCCGCACCGTCTGGCTGCGACGGTCGTCGTCTCCCCGCGTGCGTTCGATGTGGCCCCTCGACTCAAGCCGGTTAAGGGTTTTGCCGATGGTTTGCGCCTGCACGTGCACCAGTTCGGCAAGCTGGGCCTGCCGTAGTGGTCCGTGTCCGGCCAGCACGGCGAGTGCCGTGAAGCCGGCGTGCGTGACATCCAGCTCAGCGAGCCTCTGATTCCATGATTGCTCCACCAGCCGCGCCGCTGTGGTGAGCAGCCTGCCCGTCGACCAGGCTGAAAGATCCGGCATGCGCTCTTCACCCTCCTGTCGAACCGTTTATCTGTCTAATCATCAGCTTACTTATGAATAAGCTGGAATCAACCGTGCAGGCACAAAAGAGTGATGTTTTGACCTCAGGAACATGAGAGGTAAGCCCTCATCACTTCCTCGGCGGCAACGCCCGTGTACAGCGCGGCTTCCGTCATGGCAGCATCCACGGAGGGTGCGGTCGCAGCCAGGCTCCGGGAATGCAGTACCCCATGCCCCGCCAGTGCTTCTTCGCCCAGCGTGATGCGGCCGGCGACCGCAAGGACGGGAAGATTCCGGCGCCGGGCGCGGTCGGCCAGTCCCAGGGGAGCCTTGCCGAATACCGATTGCGCATCCAGTGAACCTTCGCCCGTGACAACGAGGTCGCACCCCTCGAGCTTCTCCTGGAGACCCGTAAGGTCCGCCACCAGATCGAATCCGGGCTCCAGGGAAGCACCCGTGCAGGCCACGAAGGCGGACGGGAATCCGCCCGCGGCTCCCGCTCCGGGCTGCTGAACATCCACCCCTGTCGCTTCCCGCAATACGCGAGCCCACTGGACAAGGGCTGCATCAAGCGCCTCCTGCATCCGCGCATCCGCGCCCTTCTGGGCGCCGAAAACGTAGGCGGCGCCGTCCGGCCCGTGCAGCGGGTTCTGCACGTCGACGGCGATGCGCAGGCGCACGTCTTTCAATCGCGAATCGAGCCCCCCAAGATCCAGCCGGGCCGCGCGGGCCAGCGCGAGGCCACCCAAAGGGAGGTCGGCGCCGTCGTCGTCAAGAATGCGCGCGCCCAGGGCGCGGAGGGCTCCCGACCCGCCGTCGGTCATAGCCGAGCCTCCTACACCCAGCACAATCTCGGTTGCTCCCGCATCCAGGGCGGCGGCGATCAGTTCCCCGCTGCCATAGCAGTGTGCGTCGCCTGCGGTCTGAGCGGTCGGCGAGACGAACTCGAGCCCGCTGGCACGGGCGGTTTCGATGACGGCCGTTGACCCGGTGAGGGCCCACGGCGCGGTAAGGGAGTCCGAGAGCGGTCCGCGGACCACCGTCTCGCGGCGCTCGCCGCCTGCTGCAAGGACTGCCTCAAAGGTGCCTTCACCGCCGTCGGCGATGGGTTGTGTGGTGATTTCGGCGTCTGGAAGCGCGCGGCGGATGCCGGCGGCCATCGCCTCGGCGGCTTCGGCGCCGGTGAGGGTGCCCTTGAACTTGTCGGGGGCGATCAGAACCCTCATGCGTGCGCTCCTGCGGATTGGCGAATAATGACGGCACCGCGGATGGATTCCGGGGCGGGATGATCGGGATTGAGGGCGAGGTTCGCAGCAATCTCACCCAGCTTTTCCAGCGGGAGGCGAACCGTGGTGAGGGCGGGGAAGTAGTCGCGCAGGGTCGGGATGTCGTCAAAGCCGGTGACCAGGGCGTCCCCGGGTACAGATACCCCGACGGCGCGCAGCCCGGCGATCGCGCCGATCGCCATGACGTCATTGACGGCCAGCATGCAGACGCCGCGCTCGCCGCCGATCTCCTTCCAGCAGCGCTGTGCGGCGTCAAAGCCGCCCTCGCGCGTGAAGGCAGATTCGACGACGGCGGCGGCCTCCAGCCCCGCCGCTGCAAGTGCGTCGGTGAAGCCCTCGGCACGCTCCCGTGCGGTATTCAGTTCGCCGGGCCCAGCGAGGACGGCGAACCGCTGAACCCCGCGGGAGACCAGCTCGGCAACCAGGGCAGCGGCGCCGTCGGCATTTCCCACCGGGACCGTCAGCCCGGCCCCGGGAGAGCCGCCGATGGTGACCACGCGGCCGCCGTTCGCTTCGTAACGCTCGAGTTCGCGCTCAAGCTCGGGATCCGGCGTCGTGCGCCTTGAACCGGCGAGGATGATCGCGTCGGTACGGTGGGAGGCGAAGGCGCTGACGGCGTCGCGCTCGGCGCCCTCGGACGGGTCGGTGCTGGCGAGCAGCACCTGGCGCCGGTAGTTGCGCGCCGCGTGCTGGACGCCGCGCGCGATGGAGGAGAAGTAGGGGTCCGAGATGTCATGGACCACCAGGCCCACGAGACCGGTTGATGAGCGCGCGAGTGCCTGGGCCTGGGCGTTCGGAACGTAGCCGAGTTCGAGGGCCGCGGCGCGCACGCGTTCCGCGATCTCCTCGGCCGGACGGCGCGAGGATCCGTTGAGGACGCGCGATGCCGTGGCGAGGGAAACCCCGGCATGCCGGGCGACACCCGAGAGGGTTACTGCGGCCACGTTGCTCCTTCGCTTCTCCCGTGAGTGTGGAGATAATCGCTCTTCCAAGTCCTCAGAGGGTGATTATCCCGACACTCAACGGAAGTTGGGTCTTGACGTACTCCTCGTCCCACTCTAAAGTGGAAAGCGCTTTCCAACAACTTTACTGATCCTTCCGGGAGTGAACGTGACAGAGACCAAGACCATCCGCATCGCGATGAATGGCATCACCGGCCGCATGGGCTACCGCCAGCACCTGCTGCGCTCCATCCTGCCCATCCGCGAACAGGGTGGAGTCACCCTCGCTGACGGCACCAAGGCGCAGGTTGAGCCCATCCTCGTAGGCCGCAACGAAGCGAAGATCCGCGACCTGGCCCAGCAGCACAAGGTGGAGCACTGGACCACTGACCTGGACGGGATCATCAATGACCCGAGCGTCGACGTCGTCTTCGACGCCTCCATGACCTCCCTCCGCGCTGCCACCCTGAAGAAGGCAATGGCCGCCGGCAAGCACGTCTACACCGAGAAGCCCACGGCCGAGACGCTTGAGGAAGCCGTTGAGCTGGCACGCATCGCGCGGGAAGCCGGCGTCACCGCGGGCGTTGTGCACGACAAGCTGTACCTGCCCGGCCTCGTGAAGCTGCGCCGCCTGGTGGACGAAGGCTTCTTCGGCCGCATCCTTTCGCTCCGCGGCGAATTCGGCTACTGGGTCTTCGAGGGCGAGCACCAGGAGGCGCAGCGCCCGTCCTGGAACTACCGCAAGGAAGACGGCGGCGGCATGACCACCGACATGTTCTGCCACTGGAACTACGTGCTTGAAGGCATCATCGGCACCGTCAAGACCGTCAACGCCAACACCGTCACCCACATCCCCGCCCGCTGGGACGAGCAGGGCAAGGAATACAAGGCAACGGCCGACGACGCCGCGTACGGCATCTTCGAGCTCGAGACCCCCGCCGGCGACGCGGTCCTGGCGCAGATCAACTCCTCGTGGGCTGTCCGCGTCTACCGGGACGAACTCGTTGAGTTCCAGATCGACGGCACACACGGCTCAGCCGTCGCGGGCCTCAACAAGTGTGTGGCCCAGCAGCGGGCACACACCCCGAAGCCGGTCTGGAACCCGGACCTCCCCGTCACCGAGTCCTTCCGCGACCAGTGGCAGGAAGTCCCCGCGAACGCCGAGCTGGACAACGGCTTCAAGCTGCAGTGGGAAGAGTTCCTCCGCGACGTCTCCGCCGGCCGCGAGCACCGCTTCGGCCTGCTCTCGGCTGCCCGCGGCGTGCAGCTGGCCGAGCTGGGCCTGCAGTCCTCCGCGGAGCGCCGCACCCTGGACATCCCGGAGATCACGCTATGACCTCGCTCCACCTTCCCACCGCTGCCGGCTCGATCGAGCAGTATGAGCTGGCCGCGGCGGTTGATTGGGCGAAGCCGACGGCGCCCCTCACGGCCCGTCATGCTTACGCCGCGGCGCACGTGATCCCGCAAGTGACCGCAGACAACACCCCGGGTGCGCCCGCCGTCCTCGACTGGGACACCACGCTCAACTACCGTCGGGAGCTCTGGTCCTACGGGCTCGGCGTCGCCGACGCCATGGATACCGCCCAGCGCGGCATGGGACTGGACTGGGCTGCCACGCAGGAACTGATCCGTCGTTCAGGGGCTGAGGCGGCCGCCGTCGTCGGCTCGAATGCTGACGCGACGCGCGGCAAGTCCGTGCGGGACCTGCTCGCCTGCGGCGCGGGTACGGACCAGCTCGATATCGCCAGCCTGCCGTCCGGACGGGCGGGACTGAATGCCGTCGTCGAGGCCTACCGCGAGCAGATCAAGGTGGTCTCCGACGCCGGGGCGAAGGTCATCCTCATGGCATCGCGGGCGCTCGCAGCGGTGGCGCAGGGTCCCGCGGATTACCAGTACGTGTACGGGTTGCTCCTTGCCGAGGCCGACGAGCCCGTGATCCTGCACTGGCTCGGGACCATGTTCGACCCGGCGCTCGAGGGGTACTGGGGAAGCGGTGACGTCTCCGAGGCGACTGACGTTTTCCTGAACCTCATCAAGAGCCAGCCGGAGAAGGTTGACGGCGTCAAGGTGTCGCTGCTGGATGCAGCGCATGAAACTGCGTTGCGGGCCGCGCTTCCTTCGGGGGTTCGGCTCTATACCGGCGACGACTTCAACTACCCCGAACTGATCCACGGCGATGGGACGCACTACTCGGATGCGCTGCTGGGCATCTTCGCGGCGATCTACCCTTCCGCGTCGGCTGCGTTGCAGGCGTACGACGACGGCGACAACGCCCGCGGACGCGCCATCCTTGACCCGACGAGGGAACTCGGGAAGCATATCTTCAGCGCACCGACGTTTTACTACAAGACCGGTGTCGCGTTCCTGTCCTGGGTCAACGGGCATCAGCCCGGCTTCCAGATGGTGGGCGGTCTGCACTCGGGCCGGTCGGTCCTGCACCTGACCGAGACGTTCCGTCTTGCGGACAAGGCAGGGCTCCTTCTTGATCCCGAGCTCGCGGCCCGCCGGTTCGAGGGGCTGCTGGCCGGCTACGGGGTGGGTGCATGAGCCGCCTCTCGCTGAACACGGCGACCACGAAGAACATCACGCTAGCCGAGGCGGTTTCGCTTTCCGCGGATGCTGGACTTTCGCATATCGGCGTTTGGCGTGACCGGGTCGCTGAGGCCGGCCTGGACAAGGCGGCGCGGCTTGTCTCCGATGCCGGGTTGTCCGTTTCCAGCCTCTGCCGGGGTGGGTTCCTCACCGCCGCCGACGACGCCGGCCAGGCGGCCGCGCTTGCCGACAACACGCAGGCAATCGTCGAAGCGGCAACGCTCGGAACCCGCGAACTGATCATGGTGGTGGGCGGCCTGCCCGCAGCCGGGTCGCTGACCGGCGGCCCCGCCGTCGACCCTTCCGCTCCCGGAGCGAAGGACGTCGCCGCTGCCCGCCAACGGGTTGCGGACCGCATCGCGGAACTGGTGCCTGTTGCTCAGGAGCACGACGTGCGGTTGGTACTTGAGCCGCTGCACCCGATGTACGCGGCGGACCGCGCGGTGCTTTCGACCCTGAGCCAGGCGCTGGATCTGGCCGCGCCGTTCCCTTCTTCTACTGTGGGTGTTGTCGTCGACACCTTCCACGTGTGGTGGGATCCGGCCCTCGAGGCCTCGATCCAGCGGGCCGGCGCCGAGGGGCGCATCGCGTCCTACCAGGTGTGCGACTGGAACCTGCCGATCGCCGCCGATGCGCTGCTCTCCCGCGGGTATATGGGTGATGGTTATATCGACTTCGAGGCTGTGACGCGCATGGTCGCTGCTACCGGTTACGCCGGGCCGGTCGAGGTGGAGATCTTCAACCAGTCGATCTGGGATTCGCCGGCTTCCTCCGTGCTGGCCACCGTGAAGTCCCGTTATGAGGCGTTGGTGGAGCCGTACCTGTAGGCCTTGGGTTCGCAAAAGTGCCGAGTTTGCGCAGGATCGTGGGGACGTCCCTCTCGATCCTGCGCATTTCCGGCGCTCCTGCGGGCGGGGCAACTAGGCTTGCCCCTATGAGCGGAAGCGAAGTACTCGAGGAAGCATTCGGCCGGATCCCCGATGCGGTGGCTCAGGCGGTGGACGGGCTCGACGCCGGACAGCTCGCCTACCGGCCTACGCTTGCTGACGGTTCGGGCGCTCCCGGCAATAGCGTCGCCTGGCTCATCTGGCACCTGAGCCGGGTGCAGGACAACCACCTGGCCGACGCTGCGGACCGCGACGAGCTCTGGCTCTCCGAGGGCTGGGCCGAGAAGTTCAACCTCGCCCTTCCGCGGGAGGATACGGGCTACGGGCACGCCTCCGACGACGTCGACAAGGTCCGCGTGGAAGCCGGCCAGCAGTTGGTGGAGTACCACTCAGCCGTGCACGCCCGCAGCATGGAGTTCATCCGCGCATTGAATGAGATGGACCTTAACCGGATTATCGATGCGTCCTGGGATCCGCCTGTCACGATGCGGGTCCGGTTGGTCAGCGTGGTGGAGGACTGCCTGCAGCATGCCGGGCAGGCAGCGTATCTGCGCGGGCTGCTGATCTGACAGACTCCATCCCGCAATCCGTTGGCTTTCCGCAACCGACGTGGCATCGAAGCGCCGGTGTCCGCGGAGAGGGAACGGATCCGTTGCTTGAGAGCAGATCAGGTGAGCCCTCCTTCAGTTCAGAGCCCCGTTACCCGCAGCGTGATGTTGAGCCGGCCGTTCAGTTCCAGCGCAGGCTCGGCCGTCCCCGGGTAGGTCTTCATCACCCCGTGGTAGGCGAGCCTCGACGCACCCCCGAATACGAACAGATCGCCGGACTCAAGCCGAATGTCCGTCCACGGCTTGGTCCGGGTCTCGGTGTTCCCGAACCGGAAGAGGCAGCTGTCGCCGATGCTCAGCGATACAACCGGCGCAAGCGATTTCTCCTCACGGTCCTGGTGCATCCCCATCTTCGCTGTCGAATCGTAGAAGTTGATGAGTGCGGCGTCTGGCTCGTAGCCGTCGTCGTGCTCGCCGTAGGCGGCTGTCCCGGCGTCGCGCCCCAACCCGGCCAGCCACGAAGGAAACGCGGCGACCGGGCCGCCGCCGACGTCGTCGGCTGTCTTGCTGTACCGGTACGGCATCCAGTGCCAGCCCAGGCAGACTGTCTGGACTGACATGTGGGAGCCGTTCGGCATGCGGGTGTTCCGCATTGGGACCGGCCCCGTAGCCCAGTCCCGGCAGGCCGCGATGAGTTCGCGCTGTTGGTCGATGTTCAGCCAGTCGGGGACGTGGACCGCGCCGGGTGCAATTTCGGTGCGTTCACGGGGGAGAAGCTGGGCCATCTATCCATTCTCGCCCACGGCGTATTGAGGTTCGGCGCGCTCAGCCAACGGATCCGTTCCCTCGGTGCAGGCGGGGTTGCGTTGATGATGCGACGTTTGCGGGAAGGCAACGGATCCGCGGGTTAGGTGCCGCGCGGAGGTGGCTGGTGGCTGGAGATGGGGCAGCGCGCCACAGTCACACCTGCAGGAGTCCCAGTTCCTCGTGGCGTCCGCGGTAGATCCCGGTGCGGAGTTCGGTGGCGTACGCCGCCAGTTCGGGCATGCATAGTTCCTCGGCGGCCGCTATCTCGGCACCGATGTTGTAGGGAACGCGGACAAACTGGATCCCGAAAGGGTCGGAGGCCTCGCCATCCGGAGTGCCCTCAAGAATGACGTACGACGCCGTGGGCTCATCGAGTGCGTTGCCGACACTGCCGACGTTCAGCAGCGTCCGGCCGTTGTTCACCTCGAGGTAGGAATCGTGGATGTCGCCATAGGAGACCACGGTGGGCTCGTGCGAGTTACCGGTGAGCTCGGTGTTGCTGAACATCCGGTCGAAATCGTCCTGTGAGTGGTGAAAGTGCACCCGCGTGTATACGCTCTGCGCAGAGGCGTGGAATAAGCGGATCCATCGGCCGCTCAGGTTGAAATCGTGTGCAAGAGGAAGGTCCGCGAGCCATTGGCGGTCAGACGCCGTCAGTTCGCTGCGCCACCACCACATCGACTCCGCGCCCGGGGTGTTTTCTACGTTGGGAAGGAAGTCGTCCCAGTTGCCGCGAACAGTCACGGCGCAGCGTTCGCGGGTCAGGCGGATACATTCCGAGCCACGCGGACCCTTACCCGCGACATCGCCGAGGTTGTGAATCGTGCTGATTTCCCGCGCTTCGATGTCCTTCAACACCGCCTCGAACGCGGTGACGTTTCCGTGCAGGTCAGAGATCAGCGCGATGCGTTCCACCATGTCAGGTTAGCTGAGCGTGCTCGGGCCCGCAGTGCGGCTGCGCTCAGTCAACGGATCCGTTCCCTTGCCGCAGGTGACGCTGTGTCGATGGAACCCCGTTTGCGGGAAGGCAACGGATCCGCGGGTTAGGTGCAGCTAGCGCTTCCCTCGGAGGTACTGCACCTGCACTGCAACCGACTGTTCGGCGGCCCGGCGCACGGAAGGATCGACGTCGGAGTACACCCGATCGGTCACGGCACCGACGCCGGCATCCGGGCCGAGCGCCGACAAAGCCGCACGTATCTGGTCCAGCCGCTCCATCCGGTGCGCGCGATACGCGCGCGCGACCTCGCCGATACTCGGCAGCACCGGCCCATGGGCGGGAAGTACGACGGCGTCGCCAAGGGCTTCCAGCAGGTCCAGCGAACGCAGATAATCGCCGAGCGTCCCGTCGGGGCAGCCGAGCACAGTGGTGCCCCGTCCGAGCACGGTGTCGCCGGTGAGGATGGAACCGGTGGGGCCGTCGTCGGGCAGGTGGAAGCACACCGAATCGGCGGTATGCCCGGGGGTGGCCAACACCTCGATGCGGACACCGGCAGCAACAAGACTCTCTCCATCGAGCAGGGGAGCACCGCCGTGGCAATACGCAGGATCGAACGCGCGAACCGGCGCACCGGTCACCTCATGGAAACGGGCGCTGGCCTCGGTGTGGTCCCGGTGATGATGGGTGATCAGGACCAGTTCCACGCGCCCGGCGGACTGCAGCTCGGCCAGATGCGGCTCGTCCAACGGCCCCGGATCCACCACCACCACGGTCCCGGATGACGGCGCTGTCAACAGGTACGAGTTGGTCCCGTCCAGGCTCATGGGCCCCGGATTCGGGGCCAGCCTGTACCGTGTGAGGGGTCCGACAGGGAACATGGAGACTAGCGGACTGTCTCACGTACCTCGCCGAACGGGACCTCAGGGGACACCTCGGCCTGGGTGTCGGGACCGAGGTTGGTGGTGACGAGCACGCCATGCTCGCCGCCCGCAGCGGACTGCTTGAGCACGGGCAGCACGGCGGCCGCGGCGTCGTCGTCGAGCGTGGTGAGGTAGGTCTGGTACGCGTCGGGAAGATCCAGATAATCGGTCATGTTTCCCAACCTACGCCCGCGTGCGGCGCTCAACAACTGCCGCACCTCGCTGTCAGTGACCTGCGGGAATGTCCGGTAGGCGCTCCCGACGGCGGGCAGGTTCGGGGCGGACCACGGACTTACCAGCGCGTCCGCCAGCTCGCTGATCGCCTCGAGAGCGGACCCGAGGAACACGGGCGCAGCAGCGACGACGGCGCCGGCTTCCTGCGCGCGAAGAGCCGCGATGGCGGCGCGCATGGTCGCTCCGGTGGCAACGCCGTCGTCGACAATCACCACTGTGCGGCCTGCGACTGACAGTGGGTCCATCCCCGCACGGTACAGCCGCTCACGCCGCGCGAGCTCTTGCTCCTCGCGGGCAGCCACGCGGGCGAATGCAGCGTCCGGCTCGCGCATCTCGTGGAGTACGTGGGCGTTGCGTACGGTTTCCAGGTGCCCGCCGATCGAGGCGATCGCTCCCATCGCGAGCTCAGGAAATTCGGGGACGCCCACTTTCCGCACCATGACGACGTCGAGCGGTGCCCGGTATTCCTCTGCCACCACTGCAGCCACCGGCACTCCGCCGCGCGGAAGGGCAAGGATCAGCGGACTGGGACCTGCCAGAACGGGTTTCAGCGAAGCGGCGAGGGCGTGTCCGGCATCCTCGCGGTCCGCGTAGCGCGCGGGTTCTTTTCGCCTGTTCAGCATCTTTTGCCCTGCTCAGCCGAGGGGGTCTTTTCATCGGGCTCTGAGAGTGATAGACCGTCAGTAACCTTACCAGTTACGCATCCCGGGGGATGCGAACACCAGGAAGAGGTACGTCATGGCAGAGCGCGGCGACAACAGCGGCAAAGCGGACGAGAGCGCGGACCTGGAACCAGGGCAGCAGCCGCAGTATGACCCGGGAATTGACCCGGAACGCGGAATCGATCCCGACCTGGACGCAGCCCCGCAACGGTCCCTCACCGAACCCGCCCAACAAAACGCACGGAACGACAACGAGCAGAACGAGAATGAGGAGAGTTGAGTGACAAGCACCCTGCACGCCTTCGCAGACCTCTACCGAAAGCCCGGCCCCTGGGTCACCATCTACACGGACGCGAGCACCGGAACGGCGGATTCGCTCCACGCCGGTGACGTCCGTCCAGAAAACATCGCAACGGCCCTGGAGCAAGCCGGCGCAGCGAAGGAGGACCGCAAGGCGGCCGCGGAGGCCCTTCGGCGCTCGGCCAAAGGCATGCCGGACCCGGTGGCGCGGCTGATCCTGGTGTGCAACGGAACGGTCGAGTTGGACGAGTTCCTGCCCGGGCCGACCGTGATGCCGGAGATCATCAGCGTGGGTGAGGTACCTGACCTGTGTCCGCTGATCTGGCACCGGCCGGACGACTTCGCTTACGTGGTCGCCGAAGTAGGGCGCGACGGCGGCGAGATCCACCTGCGCCGGGCGAACGGCCAGGTCGACGAGAACACCATGCACGTCGAAGGCGACACCGAGAACCTGAAGAAGGTACCCACGGGCGGCTGGTCGCAGGGCAAATACCAGCACCGGACGGAAAACATCTGGAAAGCCAACGCGGCGGAGATCGCTGATGAGATTGACCGGGTGGTGCGCAGTTCACGTGCCCGCCTGCTCATTGTCGCCGGGGATATCCGGGCCCGGAACCTCGTGGCCGAACAGGTCAGTGAACAGTGCAAGGAGGTCCTGACCGTTGTCGAGAGCCACAGCCGCACGGAGGGCGCTGACAAGGGAGCCTATGCGCTGGAGATCGAGAAGCGCGTGGCGGAGTGCATCGCGCACCGGCAGGGCCAGCTGATCGAGCGGCTGAACAACCAGAAGGGCCGCCCCAACCCGGAGTCGGCCGAGGGCATTGGTGCCGTCGTGAACGCGCTCCAGCAGGCGCAGGTGGACACCCTGCTCCTTGAGAGCGTGGGGTTGAACGGACAGAAGCTGCTCGCACTGGGCGCTGAACCGTGGACCGCGTTCCTGGACGGGGAAACCGCGGGCGCACCGGTGCTCGGGGAGGTGCCGGCGCCGTCGTCGTTATTGCGTGCCGCCGTCCTGACCGACGCCGAGGTGGCGCTGTTTCCCTCCGGCGCGCTCGACGCCGGACCGGTGGCCGCGCTGCTGCGCTGGCCCGTTGGACCCCCCGTGCCGGCTGCCGGCTGATGGGGGACCGGCTGGTCGCTGACGGAATTGTTGAACGGTTGACGGCGTGGGGCGTCGACCGGGTGTTCGGCTATAGCGGCGACGGGATCAACCCCGTGCTCGGCGCCATTCGGCGTGCGGAAAAACCGGCGTTCGTGCAGACCCGTCACGAGGAGAACGCAGCGTTCATGGCAGTGGGCCACGCGAAGTACACCGGCGGTGTGGGTGTTGTCCTGTCCACGCAGGGGCCCGGCGCCGTTCATCTGCTCAACGGTCTGTATGACGCGCGGATGGACAGTGTGCCCGTGGTCGCGATCGTTGGGCAGCAGAGCCAGACCGTGCTCGGTTCGGCGTACCAGCAGGAGATCGACCTGCAGAGCCTGTTCAAGGACGTCGCTTCCGGCTTCCGGCAGCAGGTGGACAGCGCCGAGCAGGCGCCGATGGTGATTGACCGCGCATTCAAGGCCGCGCTGGCCACCCGGTCACCCGCCGTCGTCATCCTGCCGCATGACATCCAGCAGGAGCCTGCCCCGGAACTGGAGCACGAGCACGGTGTGATTCCGTCCGCCCCGCTCTGGCGGCCGGGCGTCGTGGTGCCGCAGGAGCAGGATGTGCACGACGCCGCCGCCCTCCTGAACGCCGGATCCAGGCTTGCGTTGCTGGTTGGGCAGGGCGCGCGGGACGCACAGGAGGAGGTGGTGGCGCTCGCGGAGAAGCTGGGTGCCGGCGTCGTCACGAGCCTGCTCGGGAAACCATATGTCGATGAGGCGCTGCCCTATGCGGCGGGGACCATGGGGCATCTGGGTACGAGTGCTTCCGGCTGGGTGATGGCGAATTGCGACACGCTGCTGATCGTGGGCTCGAATGATCCGTGGACCGAGTTCTACCCGCCCCCGGGCGCTGCGCGTGCGGTGCAGATCGACAGTGACGCCAAGGCGATCGGGAACCGGTACCCCGTGGAGGTCGCGGTGACGGGTGACGCCGCTGTGTCTCTGCGTCAGCTGTTGCCCCTGGTGTCGCAGCGCACCGGATGGCTTGCCGACGTCGAACGCCATGTTTCCGCGTGGCGGTCGCTTTCCGAGGCGCGGGCGTTCACGGCGGCGGACCCGGTGAACCCGGAGCGGGTGGTCCGCGAGCTAGACGGGCGCCTGCCAACGGATGCACTGGTTTCGGTCGACGTCGGGAGTTGCGTGTACTGGTACGCACGCCAGCTGCACCTGCCGCGGGGCGTGCCGGCGCACCTCTCCAGCACGCTCGCGAGCATGGGCTGCGGGGTGCCGTACGGTTTGGCCGCGAAGCTCTCCGCGCCCAAGCGGCCGGTGGTGGTGCTGTCCGGCGACGGCGGGTTCCAGATGACGGGTGTGGCGGAGCTGATCACCGTTTCGCGGTTGTGGCGGCAGTGGGTGAACCCCGTGTTCGCGATCTGCATCCTGAACAACCGCGACCTTGCCGAGGTCAGTTGGGAGCAGCGCGAAACCGAATCCGAACCGCGTTTCGAGGACAGCCAGGCGCTGCCCGACGTCGATTACGCCGGTTACGCAAAGGTGCTCGGCCTGGATGGGATGCGGGTTTCCTCGCCCGACGACGTCGGTGCCGCCTGGGAGCGTGCGCTCGCCGCCGACCGTCCGTTTGTCCTGGATTTCGTCACTGACCCGGACGTGCCGTTGCTGCCACCGTTTCCCGGCGGCAAGGCACTCGCGGAGTCCATGGAGGAGGCGCTCACGGCGGAGGGCAACACGCACGGGCTCTCGCTGCTGCGGGAGTACGTGCGGCTGGAGGAGGAGGTGCAGCTGTAACTTGTCCAAAGCTGCCCACCGAATTCGGGGGTTCACTGGGCTTATCTAGACATACCCAGCGAACGGGCCGATTCAGTGGGGCGCTTCGCTCGGGACAGGTCCGCCGGACTCAGGTGTGCGCCGCCCTGCGTTCCCGACGGTAGTTCCGGAACGTCAGGAGCAGGCGGTGTGCCGTGATGACCACGGCCAGCCAGGCAAGCCCGAGGGTCCAGGCGACAGCGACGTCGGTCACCCAGTGATGCCCCAGGTACACCCGGGTGAGCCCCATGATGAACGCGAATGCGACCGCAGCCGTGATGGTGAGCGCCCTGGTCCGCTTGCGCTGCTGCCTCAATACCAGCAGATAGGCGGTGATGCCCGCGATGACGACGGCGTTCAGCGTGTGTCCGCTGGGAAACGACGGCGATACCTCGAACGGCGGCACAGCGAACTCCGTATCCGGCCGCAGCCGGCCGATGGCGTCTTTGCCGAGGACCGTCATCAGGAGGGAGCCGCCTGCCGAGACAAGCATGAGGATAAGGGGCGTGAAGGAACGCCGGATGGACGTCAGGATGACAGTCGCTGCCGTGGCGAGGATAGGCATGCCTACCGTTCCACCCAGCGAGGTGAACGCGATGGCGGCGGCGTTGAGCCAGGGGGACCGGATGGCCAGGGCGGCGTCGAGTGCCGGCTGGTCGAGGGAGGCGATATCCTCCTGCTCTTTGACCGCCTCGTAGACTTCCGCGGATGCGAAGGTCAGACCCACCGCCGCACCTATACCCAGCACGAGGAGGAGGATGAGTGCCCAGCGCGGGCCAACCCACCCGGCCACGGTCCGGACGCAGCTGACCAGGAACCTGCCTATCGGCGACCTCCACCGGGTCAGGTCGCGTGTACCGACGTGGTGGTCCTCGTTCTCCGGATCCTGAAAGGCCATCCTTTGACCTTACTGAAGTTTCCGTCCCCGATGTGTCCGTGAACACCGGCGGGGCTAGACTTGGGCGGGTGCGCGCGTACTGGGAGTTGACCAAATCATCCTTCCGCCGCCATTCCACCTACCGGCTCGCCGCGTTCGCGGGGGCCTTCACCAATTCGGTTTTCGGTCTGATCCGCGCGTCGCTGTTGCTGAGCGCGATAGCGACGGCGGGTGGCAGCATCGGCGGTTACTCGCCAGTGGAAGCTGCAACCTACGTCTGGTTGGGGCAGGCGCTGCTCGGTCCCATCGGGCTCTTCGGCAACGCTGAATTGTCCCGCCGGGTGAAGTCCGGCGATATCACCACTGACCTGACGCGGTCGGTGAGCCTGCTCGGGTCCTACTGGGCACAGGACCTCGGACGTGCAGCGTTCGACATCTTCCCGCGCGCCGTGCCGCCACTGCTGGTGGGCGCCGTCGTCACCGGCTTGTCCCTGCCGACCACCGCGGGGCCCTACGTTCTGGGGTTCATTTCCATCCTTGCCGCGTTCTCATTGACCTTCATGGGCTTCTTCATCATGAACCTGCTGGCGTTCTGGCTGGTCGAAATCCGTGGCTTCTGGATGCTGTACATGGTTGTGATGAACCTGCTTTCGGGGTTCCTGGTCCCGGTGAGCTGGTTTCCTGGCTGGTTGGAAGACTTCGCGCGGGCAACGCCGTTCCCATCGATGCTCCAGACTCCGGTGGACATTCTGGCGGGAAGGGTCGACGGCTCAGACAGCGTTCTCCTCGTTGCAATCCAGTTGCTGTGGCTTGCTGCGCTGCTGGTTCTCGCCCAGGTGATGGTGCGCTACGGTTCGCGGAAGCTGGTGGTTCAGGGTGGCTGAAGCAGTGAGCAACCGGATGCTGGTGAAGCTCCTGGTCGGAGCGCGGCTCCGCTCCCAACTGGCGTTCCGTGGCAGCTTCGCGACCGACGTCGTCGGGCAGGTGGTCCTGAACCTCACCGAGTTCATCGAGCTGTACGCGATCGTCAATAACATTCCCACGTTCGGTGGAATGACGTTCGCGCAGACGCTGCTGGTGTTCGGGCTCGCCTCGCTGTCCTTCGCTCTAGCGGACCTGCTGATGGGCGAGACTGATTCCATGGCCGAAACCATCAGGACCGGCCGGCTGGAAGTGATGCTCGTGCGGCCTGTACCGATCCTGCTGCAACTGGTCACCTCGGACTTCCAGCTTCGCCGCGTGGGCCGTGCGGCGTTCTCCGTGGTGGCGCTCGCAGCGGCGCTTCTGCTCACGGACATTGATTGGGAGCCGGCGAAGGTGCTTCTGATTATCGTCACACCCATTGCCGGCATCGTTATCTTTTGTGCCCTGTATCTTGGCGCCGGAGCCATGCAGTTCTGGCTGCTGGACGGACGCCAGTTCGCCAACGCCTTCACCTATGGTGGACGGTACGTGTCCACGATGCCGGGGGCGGCGCTGTTCCTCCCGATGCAGGTATTCTTCACGTTCGTGATCCCGGCAACCCTGGTGGCTTACGCACCAAGCCTGATACTGCTTGACCTCGAGGGTCCAGCCGGGATCCCGCAATGGACAGGCTGGCTGGGACTGCCTGCCGCCGTCGTACTTTCTGCAGCGATGCTGTTGTTCTGGCGGTCCGCGATCAAAAAGTACACCGGAGCCGGGGGCTGACATGGCAATTATCGAGGCGGAGAACCTGAGCCGCGACTTCCAGGTGTTCGAACCGGCAGGGCGGTTCCGGCGCCGTAAGCGCACCGTGCACGCCGTCCGGGAAGTGAACCTCACGGTCGAGCCGGGGGAGGCCGTTGGGTACATCGGCGCAAATGGTGCCGGCAAGTCCACAACCATCAAGATGCTCACGGGCATCCTGGTTCCGAGCTCGGGCAGGGTCTCGGTGTGCGGGTTGAACCCGGTTCCTCAGCGGCGCGAGCTCGCGCGGCGGATCGGCGTCGTTTTCGGTCAACGTTCCCAGCTGTGGTGGGATCTCCCGCTGCAGGATTCCTTCCCTATCCTCGCCGCGATGCACAGGGTCCCCGCCTCCGAATGGAAGCCCCGGTTCGATGACCTTACGGCCCGGATGGATCTCGGCTCGTTCCTGACCACGCCGGTGCGCCAGCTTTCGCTGGGACAGCGCATGCGCGGGGAGGTGGCAGCAGCGTTGCTGCATCGCCCGGAACTGGTGATCCTGGACGAGCCGACCATCGGACTGGACATGATCAGCAAGGAAAGCCTCCGCCAGTTCCTCGACTTCGAACGCCGCGAGCACGGGACCACGCTCCTGCTCACCACCCACGACATGAGCGATATCCAGCGGCTCTGCCGGCGGGTCCTGGTGGTCGACGACGGCGCTATCGCCTTTGATGGTGCGCTCACCGCGCTCGCGGAGATGGAGGGCGCCACCCGGACCATGGTGGTGGACCTCGTTGAACCGGTACTCGATCCGGCCGTGCTGGCGCTCCCGGTCGGTGCAACCCACAGCGGCGTCGAGGCCCAGGGGATCCGGCACAACATCACGTTCAACTCGCGGGAAGTCTCCGCTGCAGCGCTCCTCGCCGCCATTTCCAGCTCTGCCGAGGTTGCGGACCTTTCGCTCCACGAGCCCGATATTGAGTACCTCGTCCGGCAGCTGTACGGAAGCTCGAAGCGCTGACTCGCTCAACGTAGGGTGAGATCATGAATGCCCGGAACCTGCTGCGCGGACTGCCCGTTTTCCCGGACGAGCTGAACCTGTTCGATCCTTCTCACGCACCTGATTCCCCGTTGGACCTGTTCACGCAGTGGCTTTCCTCAGCGGTCGACGACGGCGTCCCGGCACCTCACGCGGTCACCGTTTCCACTGTCGACGAGGACGGACACCCTGACGCACGCGTGGTCATCCTGAAGGACTGTGATGAGCGCGGCTTCTCCTTCGCCACCAGCAGCGAAAGCCCGAAGGGCCGCCACCTGCAGGGTACGCCGTTTGCCGCGCTGAGTTTCTTCTGGCAACCGGCCGGCAGGCAGGTTCGCGTCCGCGGTGCTGTGACTCCCGGAAGTTCTGAAGAGAACGACGCCGACTTCCGCCGTCGTCATCCCACCGCACGTGCGCTTGTGCTCGCCGGGCGGCAAAGCGACGTGATCAGCGGATCTGTGGATGACGTCGTCGCGCGGGAACTGGACGGGATCGAGGACAAGGGTTCCGCGACGTGGACGGTTTACACAGTGGCGCCGGACAGCGTCGAGTTCTGGCAGGCCGATCACGAGCGCCGCCACACCCGCCTGCGCTACATCCGCAGCGGGGAGGGGTGGCGGCGGGAGATCCTATGGCCTTAGGTCCGGCTCAGTGCCCGAATGGTGACTTCACCGCCGCGGAAGCCACCAGAGGTGCACTGTCATTCTCAAAAGCGGTCTGCGCGAACGTCAGAACCCGTCTGCACAGACTCCTGGCTTGTGGCTACAGGCTCTGTCCGGCACCAGTTAATTGAGGTCAACAATTGACGGGCGCCGCCCTAATTGTGCTTCGCATGTTTCAATCCGGCAGCGACGTGCCGGCCCGTTACGCACCCCGGCTTCACCCTCAACTGTGAAGAGCAGTTTTAGCTTCGACGGATTGCCACCCACAATCCACATCGTCGGCAAATGTGCGCTGCACCGTCAGCTAGCGCGTGCAGCTTCTGCAGCGGCAGATCTCGGCCGCAGCAAGAACACGCTGTCGAGGTGTCGCTGGTCCCTTGAACCGAGGTCATGCACCAGCTTAGAAGGGAACTTCAGGCTGCGAAAGTGGTCTCCACTCAGACTCTCATAACCAATGCATGGATTATTAGGTGACTTCGAAGTTGGCCATCATCATCATGTCTTCGTGTTCGAGGTTGTGGCAGTGGAGGACGTATTTGCCGCGGTAGCCGTCGAAGCGGATCAGCAGGTCGGCTCTGCCGCCGTTGTCGAGGTTGACGGTGTCTTTCCATCCGTGGTTGAAGGCTCCGGGGTCATTGCCGTCCCTGCCGATGACTTGGAATGGTGCGAGGTGGATGTGGATGGGGTGCTCGACGTTTTGGGCGCGGATGGTCCATTTCTCGGTGGCTCCGAGTTTCGGACGCGCGGAGATCGTGTCGGTGGTGAATGGTTCACCGTTGATGGTCCAGAGAGTCATCCCGTGGGCTTGTGCCCCGCCACGGGCAAAAACGAACTGCCGTTCGACGCTGACGTCATCCTCGGACAGGGTTTCAAGTTCGGTGAGACGATCCGGTACGCGGCTGTGGTCCGGTTCATCGCGGGTGACGACGAATCGCATCACTGATCGTCTACTGTCGCTGCCGTGTTGGTTGACCATGGTGATTTCGTCGCCGATGGTGTGCCCGGAGAAGTCCACGACGACGTCGAACCGTTCGGCTTGAGCGATGTCGATCTCCTCGTGCTCTACCGGTGCCGCGAGTAATCCTTGGTCGCTGCCGATCTGAATGAACTTGGGTCCGCCGTCGAGCCTCAGCCGGTATCGGCGGGCGTTGGAGGCGTTGAGGATGCGGAACCGGTATTTCGTGTTGGAGACTTCCAACACAGGCCAGGGGGCGCCGTTGACGAGGACGCAGTCGCCGAGCACCCCGCTCATGTAATCGGCGGTGACCCCGGGGGTTCCGGTAAGACTGGGATCCACGGACGGGTATAGGAAGGAACCGTCTTGGGCGAAGGACCGGTCCATGATCATGAGCGGAATGTCGCGGTCCCCGCTGGGAAGCCCGAGTGCTTGTTCTTCCTCGTCATGAATGAGGTGAAAACCTGCCAGGCCCCGGTAGACCTGCGGCCCGGTGAAGTCCATCCGGTGGTCGTGGTACCACAGGGTCGCCGCCGGCTGGTCAATGTCATAGATATAGTCCCTGGACCCGGTTGTCGTGTTTCCAGTGTGGCCAGTGTGGTCTCCGGAACCTCCTGCCGGGAGGATCAGGTCGGTGGGATACCCGTCGTGTTCCGGGGCGTTCTTGCCGCCGTGCAGGTGCACAACCACCGGAACCGGCAGTTCGTTATGGTGGGTGACCACGGTGCGCCGGCCCTTGGTGGAAGCGATGGTCGGTCCGGGAAACATACCGTCGTAGCCCCAGATTTCAGTCGTAAGACCCGGCAGGATCGAGGCTTGACCAACCCTTTGCGTGATCTCGTAGTAATCCGTGGAATCATCCGTGCGCACCGGTCTCAGCGTCGGCGGGATGGGCAGCACTGCGCGGAAGGGTCCCGGCAGCTGCGCCTGGCTGCGCAATAGCCGTCCGGCACTGCCCTCGACACTGTTGTTCGACCCGCCGCTGCCAATACTGCAAGCCGCCAGAAAGTTCGGCAGGGCGATGGCGCCGGCGGTGACACCGCCGGCTTTGAACAGGGTCCGCCTCGTCAAACTAAGAGGCTGATCCGACATCAGCAGGCTCCCCGTGATGGGTGCTTTGCAGTGCGGCTATCAATGAGCACTCCAACAACGATTCCGACTGCTGCAAGGACTGGTGTCAGCAAGCCCATCAGAATCGCCAACGGCAGGGGCGCCCGCAAGGATCCTCCATTTGCCAGTAGAAGAGGGGCGAGCAGGTCGTGGGCGATGAAACCTGCCAGGAGACCACAAATCAAACCGATCACACCGAATCCGACTTTTCGCATTGAAATGTCCTTTCTCCGTCCGGCTGGTTGTTCACCAGGAGGTCTGAGCGGGTGTGCGGCGGATCCCGCGTAGCCGTTGAAGGAACAGTGCGAGAAGACCGGCGATCAGGCCCCACAGCGCATTGGTAATCAGCAGCGGGAGGATGGCAAGGGGCATCGCCAGAGGCCCCTGCAGTTCTCCGGTGAGTATCGGGGAGAGAATGCCGCTGATAACGACGGAGTAGAGCGCGTACGCGACCCCGGCAAAGACCAGGGTCAGGACAGGGTTTCTCGCTTTGCTCAAGCCGACGATCAGGATCCAGGCGATGGACACGGCTAGCGTGAGCAGCAGCGGCGTAGCCGGTTTTCCCAGTGCGTCCGATACCCCGGTGATGGATGCAAGCGGCCGTATCAGCGCCAGCGCTCCAAGTCCCAGGATCAGCGGCCATTGCAACGACGTCAAAGTGGTCCGTAGTGTCTGTTTGGTGGTTTGTTCCATGCCCTCCACGCTACGAAGATCCAACGGTCGCGGCATCAGCCCGCTGCCTTCCCCTGTAGTCCTCATTTGTTGACGGCGCTTGTCGTTGCGAAGCGACAAACACTGACGCTGGAGAGCCGATGATTCTACCGGCCGACTGCTTCTACGATGAGCATCATGGAAGAGACCGCTGATCGGCCCGGGAAGGACGGCCACGTGGGACCTAAGACCCTTGATGGGCTGCTGGCGGCGGGGATGGCTCTTGCCGTCGCCGTCGTGATCGCTTCGGACATCGAAGGCACCGGGGCGGCGAACCTTGGCGCGTACGGCTTCGCAGTCGGGTTTGGTCTGCTCATGCTGGTTCGCCGCCGCTACCCCCGGACGGTTCTCTGCTTGACGATCTTTGGCATATTCGCCTACTACTCCTTCGGATACCCGCCGATCGGCATTTCACTGCCCGCAGTCGCTGCCCTCTACTCGACCGCCGAGTCCGGGCGGACGCGCTGGGCTGCCGGAGCCGGGGCGATGCTAGTGGCGGTCTCTGCCTTCTTCCTCATCTCAGAGGGCAAGCCCACCGCATACCTGCTCAGCTACGAACTCATCACCAATATCGCCCTGATAGGCGCCGCGATCATCCTGGGGCTGAACGTCCGGATGCGCAGGCAGACCAAGGAACAACAGGCGAGACTTGACGTGCTGACCGCCGCCGATCGCGCCAGGCATGCCGAAAGCCGTGTGAGAGAGGAAAAGATTCGCATGGCCCGGGACCTGCATGACGTCGTCGGTCACACCATGTCCGTCATCGCCGTCCACAGCAATGTCGCGGCCGAGGCGATCGGCCGCGACGACGAAAACGCCGCACGCGCCGTCGAACAGATCCGCACCGCGGCCACCCGGACGATGGCGGAGCTGCGCTCCACCGTCAAGCTGCTGCGTTCCCCAGAGTCCGGTGAAGCACGTGCGGCAGTCGGTCTGGACGGCGTGGATTCCGTGCTGCGGGCGGCCCAGGAAACCGGTCTAGTGTTGCGATCAAGCATCGCGGTGGACACCAGCGGGCTCTCCAGCGCAGTTGATGCCGCCGCGTACCGGATCATCCAGGAATCACTGACCAATATCATCCGCCATTCCAACGCGACAAAAGCACAAGTCACGGCCTCAGTGGACCGCGGCGTCCTGAAAGTGGAAATCTACGACGACGGTAATGGACTCGGCCAGGCCCAACTGTCCGATACCGACCCAATGGCCACCGGACATGGCCTGATCGGAATGCGTGAACGGGCCACAGCTCTGGGAGGCTACCTCAGCGCCAAAAACGCGCCGGGCGGCGGGTTCACCGTCAAAGCACAACTACCCACCAGACTGGACCCATGATCCGGATCATACTGGTCGATGACCAGGAACTCGTTCGCACCGGCCTTCGGGCCCTCGCCGAAAACGACGGCGACATCACCGTAATAGCTGAGGCAAACAACGGGCGAGCCGCACTGGCCGCCGTCAAACAACACAACCCCGACGTCGTCCTGATGGACATCCGCATGCCGGAGATGGACGGCATCGAAGCCACCACCAAAATAGTTTCCGATGAGAACCTCAAAGACGTCCGCGTACTGATTCTCACCACATTCGATGAGGACGAGAACGTCTTCGACGCCATCCGAATCGGCGCCGCCGGTTACCTGCTCAAAGACATCTCCGCCCTCGAACTGCGTCAAGCAATTCGCCTCGTCGCCTCGGGCGAAGCTCTGCTGTCACCATCCATTACCCGCAAAGTCATGAACTCCATCATGGGCACTCAAAGACCCACGTTGGACGAACGCGCATTAACCCATCTCACCGAACGTGAGCGGGAAGCACTCACCGAAATCGGACGAGGACTATCCAACGACGAGATCGCCAAGAAGCTGCACATCAGCCCCGCAACCTCCCGCACCTACGTCAGCAGACTCCTGGCCAAACTGCACGCCAGAGACCGCGCACAACTCGTCGTGCTGGCCTACGAAACAGGCCTCATCAAACCCGGCACCACCGAGAAAACGTGCTGAGGTTGGGGTGTGAGCGGCGAGCGTTCCTCCTACAGAACGGGTTCTCCCGTCACCAGGGAGGGCCCTATCGCTGGTGACGTTCTGAGCCGTGCTTTGGCATAGTCGCTGTATGGCTTGGTCTCCAGAACGCCATGCACTACAGCACCGCGTCGCCGTCGTCGCGAGGGCCACGCGTGGCGCCGGACGAGGAATCGCCGCTGCGCTGGGGGAGCGGGTGCGACAGTAATATGCACCGGGCGCAGCGGCGCGGCCGGCAGCGATCCGGTCCGGCCCGGTCCGGTCCGACTACGACACCCGTCCCGAGACAATCGAGCAGACCGCCGAGCTCGTCACCTCGCTGGGCGGGGTCGGCATTCCGATACAGGTGGACCATTTCGACTCCGCCCAAGGCCGGGCACTGGCCGAGCGAGTTCGCGCCGAGCACGGAGGCCTCGATGTGCTGGTCAACGACATCTGGGGCGCAGAGCTACTCAGAGGCCGCACGGCCAACTGGAACACGCCGATCTGGGAGCACGCGATCTCGATTGAGTTGGTGCACTTCATGGCGCGAGTTCCTTCAGGATGTGGGGCGACATGGTGTTGTTCGCTGCGGGGATGTCAGGTCGGGTCAGGCGCGTAGAACCTGGTGGTGGCTTCGACTGCGGACGTGACGTGCTCCGGTTCACCACCAGCGGCCAGGTGAGCCTCGCCCCAAGCCGCGGCGCTGCGCCGGATGAACTCGCGCCCTTCGGGCGACTTCTCGACCACCTCGTGATCTGCGGTCGCGCCACCGGCCAACAGCTGGGCCAGGGCGAGGAGATGCAGGTCCCAGCCAACGCCGCCGGCGCCGGGGCCGTAAGTCGGGAAGAGAGGCTCCT
Source organism: Arthrobacter tecti (assembly GCF_054511355.1). Classification (NCBI taxonomy): domain Bacteria; kingdom Bacillati; phylum Actinomycetota; class Actinomycetes; order Micrococcales; family Micrococcaceae; genus Arthrobacter; species Arthrobacter tecti. The sequence goes on along the minus strand of NZ_JBTNCT010000005.1, from coordinate 142,133 downwards.
CGACGACCGCTGCGTGGATCAGTTCGAATTCGGTGTCCCCGGCCGAGCCAGGAGACAGGCGCACCTCGACCTCGCTCGTGCCGGGCCAAGCGTCGGCGCCTGGCCCGAACATCCAGGACACCCGCAGCAGGCGCGGCGGCTCGCACAGGAGGATTTCGCCGTGCTCGCCACCGTCCAGCTCGAATGCTCCGCCGAGGCGCAGGTCGCCGGTGACCGGCTTCATCCAGCGGCCCAGCCGCTCGGGACTGGTAACGGCGTCCCACACATCGTCGAGGTGCGCGTCGTAGCGACGCTTCAGCTCCATGGTGTAGGCCTCACCGGCGGGTAGGGTCGCCGTGCCCATCCTCCGGCGGGCGGCGGTCAGTTCGTCGAGTACATCCTTCATTGTCATATCCCTTTCGCTGATGAATCGGTCTTGTCTGCATCGGTGCTGGGCTCGGCCGGTCGGGTGAGCTTTCCACCAGCCGAAGTCCGAGTTGCACGCCTGCCCCGGGCCAGTTCGGTTTCCAGGGCGTCGAGGCGTTGGTCCCAAAACCGGCGAAATCGGTCCAACCATGCGTCGACCTCGCTCAGCGGCCCGGGCTCGACGGAGTACAATCGGCGAGCACCTTCAGTCCGCACCGACGTGAACCCGCTCTCGCGCAGCACGCGCAGATGCTGTGAGACACCCGGCTGGGAGAGCCCGAACTCGGCCCGGATTACGTCCGTGATCGCACCAGAGGTCTGCTCGCCGTCGGAGAGCAGCTCCAGTATGCGGCGGCGTCGAGGGTCGCCGAGGATGTCGAATGCGTGCATGAACCGAAGTGTATCTGTCTCTACTTATATAAGCCAGACTGGGTACTTGAAACCACGTTCGACTTGTCATAACCGGCTCCGGCATGGCCAGGTAAGCAAATCCCCTCGTCACCCCTCCGGCAGTAGAAGCCATCGAAGCTGGGCTCGATGCCCGACGAAGTAACCGTGGAGTCGACGCCCATTGACATCCGATGACCTTCTCCATGCGTGTGTCGAACGAGACTGACATACGGCGTCAAGTGAGACCGACATAGCCAATCAAGCTGGGCCGTTCGCGGTAAAGGCCCGAAGTGATCGGCGAACACCGATGGGATGACCTCCTAGAGCTGCTGCACCCGGAATTCTCGTGTCGCTACGTATACACGGGCTAGACCTTCAACCGCGACACCTGGGTGCGGATCAATGCGGACTATCCAGGTTTCCAAAATTTTCACCTTAGGGACTGCATAGCCAATGGCGAACGGGCAGCCGGTCGGGCGCACGTCACGGGAACAAGCCAAGGACAGTTGCAGCATTTCGAAGTCGCAACCTTCATCACGGTGCGTGACCAGCTCATTGCCGATATGACTGAGGTCTGGACCGGCCTCGAAGAAATCGCACCCGAAGACACTCGCCCACGTGACGCCCGCATCCTCCAACCAGACCGTCCCAAATGCGCTTGTTGCATCAAATCGTTTCGCTGGTTAACGTTTTGCGCAGACGACTTCCGACAAGTGCAGGATTGCGCGCGGGACTTGGGGCATTCGAATGACAACAGGCGGCTGCACAATGCCCGAATCCACCAGGTAGGCAGTGCAGTCGACATCGGAAACTGACATTGGACCGCTGTCGTTAGGGGCTGGCCTTACGGGACGAATCCAAGGCCTGTTCCCTCGAGCGCGTTCAGCGACCGGGTGCTGCACGAAAGCGAAGTGGTGATCAATCAGCGGCTGGCGAGCCTGCGCGCCAGCGGCGTCGGGTGCGTAAGGATCACTCGTACGCCGTCGCACCACTCGGTGACTCGTTCGGCTTCCTGTTCCAGCGCCGTGCGCGCCTCATGCCCGATGTCCTCCAGGCCTTGCAGTTCAACGACGCCGTGGTCGTCTTGACGCCAGCCTCCGACGACGCGCCCGTCCCACCAGGCGGTGGGTCCGGCGTTGCCAGCGGAGTCGATGAGGTCGGCCGTCCGTTGTTCGCTGAGGTACCAGTCGCGCTGTTGCCAGCCCATCGTGGTCGGGTCCAGTGGCGGGAGCAGAGCTGCCCACGGCGTGACGTCTGGTTCGGGGTCGAGGTCGTCGGGAAGGAGCCACCCGGTGCCGTCGCTGAGCGCAACTTCGACCGCGTCGAGGTCGGCGAGGGCGTCCCGCACGAGGCCGAGGGTGGTGCCGGTCCACCACTTGAGGTCGCGCTCGGTGCCCGGCCCGAAGGCGCGTAGCCAATGCCCGACGAGCCACACGGCGCCATCACGCTCGGTCCACGTCTCTGACTCGGAGCCCGTCCATTCTTCGGTCCGGACCCACCGGTGGCGCGGCATGCGCCAGTGACCCTCGCTGGGACCGCGCACGAGGAGGCCGCGCGCGGACAGCACGGTTAGCACCCGCGGACCGATAGCCACCGTGCCCGCCCACGTGGTCCCGGCCCCCTGCGGGTAGGACCCGGCGAGCGTCGGAAGCTCGGCACGGAGTTCGGCCGAGTTCCGCGGCCGCCCGTCTGCAAGCAGAGCGAGCACCTGCGCCATCGCGTTCTCCAGCCATCGCTGCCCGTCTCGGTGAAGTCCGTGGCGCTCGACGTCACGCTCGAGCCCGTTGCGCTCCGCTCGCGCGATGCGGTCGCCGACCGCCGCCTGCACCGGCCAGAGCGCGTCCGCAGGTAACGCGAAGACTGTGCGCCGCATCGCCAGGTCCTTCACGAGCGTGCGGTCATTCTCAAGCGAGCGGCGGACATCCGCAACTTCGACGTCGTTGACCCGCGCGCGACACGACAGGAACACCGTGGAGGGGTCAGTCGAGTGGAGGGCGACCACGTCGCGGGCGGCGGTCACCACATCCGGCGCGCGATGCTGCGGCGCGACGTGATGCCGGCGAGCCAGCCGCGACCTTCGCTCAAGGTCCGAAACGGTTCGCACGGGACCCATGCCAGCGGCGGCCATCTCAAGCGCCGCGCGGTTCCGGCTCGACCTCGGGTTCGACGCCGAGCGCCGGCATTGCCTCGAGAAGGGTCTGGTGGATGTAAGCGAGATTCGGGTCGGACCACTCTGTGACATCTGAGTCCGAATCGGCCTCCCAGTCCAGATCAGGAGCCTCGCCATGTTTGTACACCCACCACATGTTGCCCCATGGGTCGATCATCCGCGAGAAGTCCGTTCCGAAGAAGTCGGTCAGTTGGGTCACGATCCGCGCGCCGCGCTCGGTGGCTTGCGCCAGGACATTCTCCACGTCGTTGACGTAGATCTGTGTCAGTTGAGGGAGGAAGGGCCAGCCCGGTTTGCGCTCCCCGAACATTAGCGTGGTGCCGCCGATCTCAAGTTCTGAGTGGATGAGCAGGCCGTCGACATCGACGGTGCGGGCGTCGACGTGCTCCTCGCCGCCGAACACCTCCCGGAGGAAGGCGATCAGCCCCTCGACATCGTGGGTGATGAAGAACGGATTCAAGGTGGAGAATCCGGTCGGGGTCGGGGCGGTGTCCATGGTGGTCCTCCTGTCGGCGGCTGTTTGTCTGGTGTCTCCACCCTCGCCGATCGGCCGCCCCATGGTCTTGAAGAAATGCGCCAACCTCACTCGGTCGACGCCGCGAGGATGCGCGCCGGCGTCTCGCCTCGGACGCGTCGCAGCTCGCGGGTCAGATGGGCCTGATCTGCGTAGCCCACAGCGACGGCGACCTCGGACGGCGGCACACCCTCGCTGAGTAGCCGGTAGGCACGGCGGGAGCGGTCGAGTCGTTCGATCTCTTTGCGTCGGAGACCCGTGACGGACAGGAACCGACGCTGCCAACTCCGTCGGGACAATCCGCGATCATCCCCGCCTAGCGCCCGCCGGATGTTGGCATCTGCCACTATCACTCCGTCGGTCAGGAGCCGCGACACGAACGTTTCAAGTTCCTCCCACTCGGGGACCGGGTAGGAGCGTACCCCGATAGTCACCCGTCCACCGGCAACGGGTAGCTCGGCGATCGCACCGCGCAGTAACGCCTTATCGACACCCGGAATCACAGCATGTGCAGCTAGCTCAACGCCCCAGTACCACTCTCCGACACGTGAACGGATCGGAAGCCCTTCGATCCGCGGACCTGCAAGCTCCGCCGCGAGGGAACCGTCCGGCCGACGGATAAACGAGAGACCCCAGTGCTCACTCGCCTCATCTATGTAGTCGGCGTCCTCGTCGGCGAAAGCGCGCCAAACAGTGACGATGTCGGCACTGGTCGAGGCCCGCTGCTCCCACATACGCTCAGAGTAGAACACGATCATCTTCCGATTGCGGAGGCATGCAGCTTGCGCAGGGCGCCGCCGCGCAGACGGTGACGCGCAACGTGATCCATCCCCAGCGTCGCTATCGGCCGCTGCCGCCCAAGCTTCCGCCATGCGACGCCATGCGACGCCCGGTCGGCACGGCCCGGACCGACCACGGGGCATCCCATAGTGGGATCCCCCACGGGGACAACAGTCGGGCGTTGGATCGGCTGGCTGGGGGTGACGGGCTCAGAGGAGCAGGATCGGAGCCATCTTCAAGTTCACCGATGATTTTCGGTGGTTCGTCACGTCTATGACTGTGTATGGCAACGAAGTTGCCCGAGATACATGGCCCGCGGACCTTAGTATTGTTAGCCATCCAAACGCAGGGATAGAGGAGTGAGTTTAGCCATGAAATGGACCTTAGAGGTGTTGGTTGTACCGGTGGCTGATGTCGACCGAGCCAAGGCTTTTTACTCAGAGAAGCTAGGCTTCGCCGTCGACCACGACATCCGGCCGCCAGGCCCGGGAAACCGGCTTGTCCAGTTGACGCCACCGGGCTCCGGCTGTTCGGTCGTGATCGGCGAGGGCGTTGTGCCGCACATGCCTCCGGGCTCCATTCAGGGCCTGCAGCTGGTCGTCCCGGACATCACGAGGGCGCACGCGCAGCTGGTCGAGCGGGGTGTCGAGGTCAGCGAGATCCAAGCTATGGGTGGGGACGAGGACGCGGTGCGGCAGGGCGGGACGGCGCTCGACAACGTCGGGTTCGTGTTCTTCCGCGACCCGGACGGCAACGGCTGGGCCGTGCAGCAGATCTCCGCACGAGGGTGACATCGTGATCTGCGCATGGACCGGTCAGGTGCTCCCCTCTCAGGAATCAGTCTTGTCTGACATGGTCGAGGCCGTACTCTGCGCCCGGGAGACGATGCGACCGTGACTACCCGCACCGCGGCAGAACTGGTCGCTGAATTCGAGTCCGTTGCCGACACAGCGAAGTATCCCAACAAGCACTATCGCGGCTCCGGCGAGGTTATCGGCGTACGAATGGGCACGCTCTTCGACCTCGCCAAGCGAGCGAAGGACATGCCTCTGCCCGAAGTTGAGAAGCTGCTCGATCGTGCCGCCTACGAACCACGGCTCGCTGCGTTTTGCATTCTGGACTTCGGCGTGCGCGGCAAGCGCGTCACGGATGACGAGCGCGAAGCGCGCTATCGACTCTATGTTGACCGGCACGATGCGATCGACACGTGGGATTTGGTCGACCGGGCTGCGCCACGGGTAGTGGGCGAGTACCTGCGTGAGCGCTCCCGCAAACCGCTGTTCGAGCTTGCCGCTTCGTCCGATCCATTGAGGAAGCGCACTGCAATGACAGCGCCGCTCATCTACACCCGCCCTCCGCAGACAGAGGGCATCGCCGACCTCCTGAAGCTCGCCGAATTGCTTATGGACGATCGCGATCCCGTGGTGTCCAAGCCGGTCGGCATCGCTCTCAAGCACGCTGGCGCCGTCGCGCCCGAGGCGGTGCTGCGGCTGCTCGAACGCCTCGGCGATAAGGTTCCGCCGCCGATCCGTCGTGAAGCCCGAGCAAAACTGCCCCGATAATGGTGCGGGGCCCGGGGCTCATCGTTCGTATCGCAAGAGGAACCCCTTGCGGGCATGGTCAGGCGATCGGTCCGAAGAGCTTGTTTCTGTCGTGGCCGAGGTTGTCGGCGGCATTGAGGACGTCGATGAGTTGGCGTTCTTCGTAACGGAAATGTGTTTCCATGACGGCTTCTATCCCGTCAAGATGGCGCAGTTTTTCGTCGGTGGATGCGCCGGTTTCCAGGGCGTGTTCCAGCCCTCCGATCAGGTACTCGATCATGCTGTGGTCCTGGGAAAGTTTGGCGATGACCGGCGCCAGATCCGGGCGCACCTCAGTGATCTTCGGGAAAAGGGAACTGTCCTCGCTCCTGTGGTGACCGGCAAGGGCTATGCAAAATCCGCGGCAGTACAGCAGCAGATCCCTAGACGATTCCGGGGGAGCATCGCTTTCCACTGATTCACGGACTACGGCCAGGGCTTGGCGGAGCCTGTGGTGCACTTCTTGTAGTTCGTTGCCCCAGGCGGTGAGCCTTTCATGATCCAAGGATGCCCTCCTGCTGCAGCCATCGCTCACAGGCGGCGGACCATTGGGCGGTATGGGCGATGCTGGTGTGGCCGTGTTTGCCATATACCGTCCCGTCGGCCATGCCGAGGCCGTGCCACCCGTGGGGATAGATGTGAAGTTCAACGGCGACATCTGCCTCGACCAGGGCGTGTGCCCAAGCCAGAGCGTTGGGAAATCCGGGCGGGTCTTCGGCGGTTGCCCACACGAACGTTGGACAGGTGCGTGAGTCCAGATGCCGTGCCGGTGAAAGTTCGTCTTTGAGGTTTATCAGCTCTCCCAGCAGTGCCTCAACGGCTTCCTCGGGCAGCAGGTGGAGATCCGCGACGGCGTAGGCAAGAATGGCGAAGTCTGGCCGTGGAGGCTCACCGGTGAGGGACTCGATTGACAGGACGGTTCCTGCCATGAGCAGTCCGGCGAGATGGCCGCCGGCGCTGGAGCCGATCACGCCCACACGTCTGGCGTTCACGTCCAGGCCATGGCCACCCTTCCGGATGTATTCCAGTCCTGCCCGCGCGTCCTGAAGCGGGGCCGGGAACCGGTCCGGCAGCAACCGATAATTCACGACGAAGGAGTGCAGGCCTATCGAACTCAACCAGCGGGCGTACCCCTCGCCCTCATGCCGGGTGTGTTCCCGGAAACCGCCGCCGGGAAGAACCAGGACCGCCGGCCGCGGACCGGCGAAGTCCTGATCGGCTGGGTAGATCTCAATATCAAGGGAGGAAAATGCAGATCGTTCAGAGATGGCTGAAGCCACCTTTCACGCTACAACGCCTCCATGCCTGGCGCAGTCCGCCATCGACACGCGACGCTGTGAGGAACGCTACCAAGCCGACAACGCCCAGGCAACTGAAACCGCCGAGCACGGGTGTGTCGCTCGCGCCCGAGCGGCACGAGCGACACAAACCCTCAGTCGACAGCGATGCCTTCCAACTCCAGCATTTGACCGGGGATTGCCAGGCGTGAGACCCCGGGCATCGTCGTGGTAGGTGAGACGCTGGCCGCACCCAGTCGCGCTGCGAGCAATCCGTAGTGAGGGAAGAGCTCGTCGATGTCGGTCGTGTAAACGTTCAGTCGCACGGGGTTTCCCAGAGACATACCTGCTGCTGCGAATACCGCTTCGAGGTTGTCGACGCTCAACGCGAGCTGCGCTGCAATGTCGCCGTCGTGCTCGGGGCGGCCTTCCTCGCTTGTCGCGGTCTGCCCTGAAATATACAGCGTGCGAGTCTCGCCGGCGACGACCTCACCCTGGTTGAATCCCATCTCCAGCGACCACGTGACGGGGTTCACTGTTGTTCGTTTCAGTGCCATCTTCTGCTCCATTCGTTGTTCGAGCTGCGACCGGCGGTTCGGTCGAGCTGCGCGCCGAAGTCGACGATATTCTGAGCTTTTCAACGAATCACGACACCTCATGTCGTGTATTTCCCAGAGAGTTTCTTATGCGCGCAGCTCGGCTAGTCTCACTCGTGCTGTTGCTGCGCCACCGCGGTCGCCTTACGGCAACTGAGCTGGCTAAGGAGCTGGAAGTTTCCACTCGAACTGTTCTGCGCGACATGGAGGCCCTATCCGCGGCAGGTGTGCCTGTGTACTCCGATCGTGGTCGGCACGGTGGATTTTCTCTATTGCCAGGCTTCCGCGCCGAGCTGACCGGCCTGAATCACGAGGAAGCTCTCGCCCTACTTACTACCGGATCAGGACGGGGCGAGAAGGTCTTCGGTTTGAGTTCCGCGCTTGCCTCTGCGATGCGGAAAGTGGTCGATGCAATGCCCGAGCGCAACCGTGCTGGCCTGGACGACGCCGCCAGACGGTTCCTTGTCGAGCCGGAGACGGATCTCCTCTCACGGCGACTGGTCATCGAGAACGTGGCGAGCGAGGTGATGAACGAGGTCCGCCACGCGGTGCTCACCGGTCACAAGCTCCGATTCGACTACGCCGGCCCCGACAAGACGCCTCGCCTGCACACCGTCGATCCGATCGGCCTGGTCACCGTCCGTGACCGCACCTACCTGCTGGCTACCAAGGCCGGGGACGACCGCACCTACAGGGTTTCGCGCATGCTGGACGCCGAGGAGCTTCCTGAGATGGCGGAGCGTCCGGCTCAGGTTGACCTCGACCGGATCTGGACCGAACGCAGCGATCAGTTCCTTTCGGAGAACCACATCCCGGTCATCGTCAGGGTCAAGCCATCGCGATGTGAGGAGTTGCTGAGCACCGCGAGCGCTGTCCGATCCGAGGAACTGGAAGCGGACGACTGGGTTCGGCTGGACCTGACCTTTGAGGACCTGCGACACGCGGTATGGGCTATCTGGCAACTAGATACCGCTGCCGAGGTTCTTACCCCCGACGCGCTTCGGACCGCACTCCATCAACGTGCAAAAGCAATCTCTAGTCGCTACGAGCGTTGACTGATGAACAGCGCCCCTGCCGATGCAACGAGCGCCTGTGCAGGCTAATTCTGACGTTTGCACAGATAGCTTCTGAAACTGACACTTCCGGATGCACGCGACATTGCAGCCGGACTCAGCCGTGAGGGCGTACCAGTGAGCCCGGCGCCGGCGTCTACGATCCCACCGTTCCGTTGGGCGCCTCCTCTTCAACGTCCTTGGGCTGGTCGCTGAATTTGAAGCCGACCTCATTCGAACGAGAACTCATGAGTGCATGGCAGTCGCAAAGCCAAAGGTCGGCTGCGAGGTAGGATGCCAAAGCTCACCGCCCCACAGCGTCGGCACATGCTCGAGCGGCGCGACCTCTTCAGAAAGCGCGGTGAGTCGACTAATCGAGACGACCATCGATTACGTGACGATCATCTTGGTGGTTAAGCGTCTACATCAGAATGTCACCTACTCCGTTACTCTTTCTACGACTTGTATAGGACAGCCGACGGGCGAATGTGGCGGGAAGCTGGGTGGGCCGTAAAGGTTGCAGATCTCCGGAAGACCCGTAACACACCACGGCTTCACCCTCGACTGTGAAGAACCGCTTAGGCGGCAGGTTTAGCGTCGACGGATTGCCACCCACAATCCACATCGTCGGCAAATGTGCGCTGCACCGTCAGCTAGCGCGTGCAGCTTCTGCAGCGGCAGATCTCGGCCGCAGCAAGAACACGCTGTCGAGGTGTCGCTGGTCCGTTTAACCGAGGTCATGTACCACTTTAGAAGGGAACTCAAGGCACACGGAAGGTAGCTTGTTCCTCCATACTCATCAGTTGTCACGAGAGTGAGGTGTGCTCAGTCGGGCTGCGGAAGTGGTCTCCCCTCAAGCTCCCACAATCACGCTCACAGGACCACTGCTCTCCTTGTCGTTACGAATGGTCGTCTTGCCCGCTTGCAGGTGAAGCGAATCCCGGTGGCCTTGCCCTCTTTTCGTGCTTCCAGAGTTTGGCTGTTGTGGTGCCGGCGATGAGTGTGGCTCCTGTTGCACCGATAAGACGGGTCCGACTGGTGCGTTCGGGGTTGGCCGCGTTGGTGACTAGTGCCCACGCACCGGCCGAAGCGATCGAAGTGTAGCCGTGTCTGGCCGTGGCGATGACGACGCTTAGTGTCGCTGCGGCTCCCGCTACTGCAGATTGCGCGGTGGCCTTTCCTGTTTGGGTGGTGGGTGCGAGCCTGCCGTGCCGTCGGGTGGCGAAGACGTTGACGACGGCGGCGACGCCCGTCCATCCGAGCAGCAGTCCGGTGCTGTGGGTTGCAAGGTTCTGCCAACGGTCTGGCTTCGAATGTTGGGTCTTGCGGTGCGCGACACCAGCCAGTGTTGCGGCTACGGGCAGGATGAAGGGGGTGTAGCGGAAGCGGCCGGATTGAGCGGCAATGGACCAGACACTGTTCGCGCTGTAGGCGCCGGTGAGCCACCATCCGGTCCGGCGGTTGATTCCTGCTGTGGGGTTGATAGCGTGCTGGATCGCGTTGCCGGCGACGGCGGCGAAGATGGGCGCCCAGATCGTGAATGCATAATTTGGTGGGGTGATCTCAGTGTCGAGTTCCTGGGCGCCTTCCTGTGTGCCGGCGATGATCGGACCCAGCGTAGGCACGAGGACCATGGCGGCAGCGGATACTCCCAGTGCGGCGCTGCGCAGGCGATCCGCCGTAGTGGCCGCGCCGGCGTCTGCCTCGACTGGGAGCGTATCGTCCAGAACTCTCGTACTCATGCTGGTTCGTCTTCCATCGTGTCGTCCATCTCGTCGAGATTCGTGTCACGGTAATTCGGCAGCGAGATGGTGGCCGCCAGCCCAACAGCAAGGAACCCTGCCCCGATGAGCGCTGCGTTTCGGGTGGCGGACGAGAGTGCGTCGTTGGCTGCGGTTTGGACGTCTCCTTGGAGGCCGGTGATGGCGGTTCCTGCGCTATTGACGACGAGTGAGACGGTAGTTTCACGCGCGCTTGGGTCGAAGCCGAGGCCGCCCAGTGCGGTGTCGAGTTGCGATGCGAGGCTGGCGAACAGAATGGTTCCGATTACCGCGATACCCACCGCTGATCCCAGTTCCTGGGCGGTGCTCTGGATGCCGGCTCCCTGCCCGCTTCGTTCAACCGGGATATCGCGCAGGACCAGGCTGGGAAGCTGAGCGTCTGCGGTTCCGACGCCGAACCCGTAGAGGGCCAACGCTGGTATTAGTGCCCAGCCACTTACATCGGAGGAGGCGATACCCGCGAGCCACACAAGCCCGATGATCTCCGTGAGCAGGCCGAACCGGATGACCCACGTGGTGCCCCACGCTCCGGCCAGCAGTGGGGTGGTAGCCGCGGCCAGGAACGCCCCCGCAGCGATCGGGACCAGGAGCAAACCGGTCTGCGTGGCGGTGTATCCGAGGGTGGTTTGCAGCCATAGCGGCAGCACGAACAGGATTCCGAGCTGACCCAGTGCAACTATGAACACGATCGCGTTGCCCCGGGCAAACGCGGGCACCGTGAACAGCGAAAGATCAAGTAGTGGGTCGCGGCCGCTCCGCTCACGGTAGTGTTCCCACCTGGTGAAGGCCACCAGTCCGATGACTGCTGCAGCGAAGGCGAAGGGTACCGGCGAGAGCCCAGCTACTACCTCATAGGTCGGTGATGATGCCGCCCACCACCCCATAATCCGGCCCTCGATCAGACCGAAAACCAGGCTCAACGAGGTAACCACGCACAGCACCACGCCCAGGAGATCGAATCCGCGGCCGCGTTCAGCCTGTCTGGATTCGGCGATGAACAACAGTGCGCCAATGGCCGCGATCGGCCCCAGTACGAGGTTGATACCAAAAGCCCACCGCCAGGAAAATTCTGTTGTCAGCCAGCCGCCTAGGAGCGGCCCGACAGCCGCCATCGCGCCGATGGTGGAGCCCCAGACGGCGAACGCGGTCGCTCGTTCCCTTCCTCGAAACGTGGCATTCAACAACGACAGCGTGCATGGCAGAATCGCCGCACCGCCAATGCCCTGGAGAACACGGGCGACGACGAGCACAGCGCCACTGGGGGCAAGCGCCGCCAGTACGCTCGCTGCAGTGAAGACCACCAGACCGATAACGAGTGCCCTACGCCGCCCGATCGCATCAGCGATCCGCCCCGAGACCACAAGCAGAGCCGCCAACGTCAGCGTATAGGCCTCTTGGATCCACTGGGTCGTCGACGCCGAGGTGCCCAAGTCCACGACGATCGCCGGCACAGCGACATTGATGATCGTGATGTCGATGATTACCAGCGACACGGCGGCGCTGAGGAAGACCAGACCCCACCAACGCCTCGACCCACCCTGCATAACACACCTCGATTATCACGTCACTTGATCATCAAGTTAACGTAGCATGGGTCTATGCAAAACAAAACAGGTCACGGCGACCATGCGGTAGAAGCGGCTCCGGAGGAAGTTTCTTGGGCGCTGCACCATCTCATCGTCGCGGCAGCTGCTTTGGACATAACACTGGGACGCCGACTGAAGCTGAGTCCCAGTGAGTACCAGGCGATGAAGCACCTCATGACCTCTGAACGCCAGCTCGGTCCGGTCGAGCTTGGGGCTCTGGTGGGTCTCACCTCGGGTTCCGCCACCACGCTTGTCGACCGCCTTGAACAGGCTGGCCACCTTGCCCGCCGTCGTGACGGGAAAGACCGGCGCAGAATCACTCTCGAACCGACCGCGACGGCGCTGCGCAGCGCGCGCGAGCAGTTGCGGCCTCTCGAAGCAGGCCTCGACGACGTCCTACGAAACTACTCCACCGAGGAACGACACACCATCACACAATTCCTCAACGACGCCACCAAGACCTACAAGGACTTCAACCACGAGCCGGACTGAATGTGCCGCCCAGCCGGCATTCCCGACAAGGATTCCCCATTGACAGCCTGTAGAACCCTTGCGTGCAGTTGGCTCCCGACAAATGCAGCATTGCGCAGACGGGTTCTGACAAAGTACCGGCTTGTGAGGGGACTTCTGATATCTCGATGTCAACAGTCGACTGCACGACCCTAATTCGTGCCGTTGGTCATGCAGTCACCTTCTGAAACTGACATGCACGAAAGTTCCGGGTGGTCAGTGCCCGAAGGAGTCGGAGTCGGTGATGTCGTCGTCGCCGGTGTCCAGCGCCGAGAGCGAGTTCACCTCGCCCTGGGTGAGCTCGAACCCGAACAGGTTGATGTTCTGCTTGATGCGCAGCGGATTCGCGGACTTCGGGATGGCCACCAGCCCTAACTGCAGGTGCCAGCGCAGCACAATCTGCGCCGGAGTCATCCCGTACTTGTCGGCCAGCAGGTCAACGGCCGGGTCCTGCAGCAGGTTGCCGCCCTTGCCCAACGGGCTCCACGATTCCGTCACGATGCCGTGCTGCGCGTGGAACTCACGTGAGTCGGCGCGTGTGTGCCGGGGGTCGAGCTGGATCTGGTTTACGTCCGGGACCAGTCCGTCGTCGAGCAGCCGCTGCAGGTGGTGCGGCTTGAAGTTCGAGACACCGATCGCCTTCAACAGCCCTTCCTCACGTAGCGAGGCGAGGCCCTTGACGGCGTCAACGTAGCGGTCCTGGTCCGGATTGGGCCAGTGGACCAGCAGCAGGTCGATGTAGTCGACGCCGAGCTTCGCCGCACTCTGCTCGAAGGCACGCCGGACGCCGTCGACGCTGTGCCACTTTTTGTTGAACTTGGTGGTGATGAAAACCTGGTCCCGCTCGATCGCCGAGCGCCGGATCCCCTCGCCCACACCGGCCTCGTTGCCGTAATTCTCAGCTGTATCGAATAGCCGGTACCCGGCCGAGACCGCCTGCTCGACGGCGGTTGCCGCTTCGCCGTCGTCGAGCGGCCAGGTGCCGAGGCCGAGGGCCGGGATGGACGCACCGCCCAGGAGGTCGATGGTGGGTGCCGCTGCGTCAGTCATGTTCTCCTCTATCGCTGAATTTTCAGTGGTATCTCCCCTCAGCTTTCTAGTTGGAGCGGTGATGCGTCAATCCCGGCGTCAATCCTGTCGCCGCGAACACAGGGTGGTGCGGTGCGTTCGGTGAGGGCAAACTTGGCTTGTGAGCGAACGCCCGTGGGTGCTGCATGTGGATCTCGACCAGTTCATCGCCGCCGTCGAAGTGCTGCGGCATCCCGAGCTCGCGGGCAAGCCGATTATCGTTGGAGGCCGCGGTGATCCCACCGAGCGTGCGGTCGTCTCGACGGCGTCGTACGAGGCCCGGGCCTTCGGTGTGGGCTCCGGGATGCCGCTGCGGATTGCGGCCCGTAAGGTCCCCGATGCCGTGATTCTGCCTGTCGATCATGCGGCCTACCTGGCCGCATCGGAGGCTGTGATGTCGGTGCTGCGCTCGCAGCCGGGCGCAACTGTTCAGGTGCTGGGCTGGGATGAAGCGTTCGTCGGCGTGGTAGCGGCGGATCCGGAAGCTTACGCCCGGCGGCTGCAGAACGCCGTGCTTGAGGCTACGCGGCTGCACTGCAGCGTCGGCATCGGGGACACGCTGGTCCGGGCCAAGGTAGCGACGACATTCGGCAAACCGGCTGGCGTCTTCCGCCTCACGGAAGGCAACTGGCAAGAGGTCATGGGCAGCAGGCCAACCATCGAACTGTGGGGCGTGGGTACCAAAGTCTCTCGCCGCTTGGCCGGATTGGGCATTCACACGGTTTCAGAGCTGGCCTCGGCCAACCCTAATGACCTGGTGCCGGAGTTCGGTCCGAAGATGGGGCCGTGGTACGCGCAGTTGGGCCGGGGCGACGGCGAACGAACCGTCGATGACACCCCGTGGGTTGCCCGCGGTCACAGCCGGGAGACTACGTATCAGAAGGACCTGACCGAACCCGGGCAGATTTCCGACGCCGTCGCCGACTTGGTTGCGCGTGTCCTTGAGGACGTCGTCGCCGAGGAGCGGCCGGTGATTTCGCTGACGCTCAAGGTACGGTACGCGCCCTTCTTCACGAAGACGTATGCCCGGAAGATTCCTGAGACGTTCGACCGGGGCGAGGTGCTGGCTCGCGCCCTCGATCTCGTGGCGAAAATCGAGCCCGACCGCCCGATTCGGCTCCTCGGGCTGCGCGCTGAAATGCCGATGCCCGAGGACTCCCGGCAAGGCCACACCCCAACGCGCAGCGGCTGGTGAGATGCACGCAAAGCGGGTTGCCGCCGTCGTGCCCGTTAACGCACATCGACTCTCCAATAGGTGACCGTTTGAGTCCTCATTCGGTCACCTATTGGAGAGTCGATGCAACAGGGTGGAGCTAGGAAACGGTTACAGGTTCCTTGCGCTCGGAGAGGCCGCGGACGGCTTCGTCGAACTCGGCTTCGATCTCCGGGTTCGGCTTCCAGGTCATCCGGCTGACGACGACGGCGACAACCAGGTTCGCGAGGAACGCCGGCACAATCTCGTACATGGTCGCGGCCAGCGGCGAGTTACCCCAGGCGAAGACGACGGCGGCGCCCACGATCATCCCGGACAGCGCGCCCGGCATGCTCAGCTTCCGCCAGAAGAGCGAGAGCAGGACGGTAGGCCCGAAGGACGCGCCGAAACCGGCCCAGGCGAACGCAACCAGCGCGAGGATCGACTCGTTTTTACCTGAGGCGAGGATGATCGCGACGATAGCCACCACCAGCACGCCGAGGCGGCCGAGGACCACGCCCTGCTTCGGTGTGAGATTCTTCTTCGAGACCATGTTGTAGAGGTCTTCGACCAGGGCCGAGGAGCACACCACCAGCTGCGAGGAAATGGTGCTCATGATCGCTGCAAGGACGGCAGCCAACACGATTCCCGCAACGAACGGGTGGAAGAACGCCTGCGACAGAGCGAGGAAGACCGCCTCGGGATCCTCAAGAGTAAGCTGCGGGTTCTGCTGGAAGTAGGCGATGCCCACCAGGGCGGTCGCGATGGCTCCGAGCACGGTGAGGATCATCCAGCCAATGCCGATGCGGCGTCCGGCCGTGGCATCCTGCGGGGTGCGCAGCGCCATGAAGCGGACAATGATGTGCGGCTGCCCGAAGTAGCCGAGGCCCCAGGCTGCAGCGGAAATGATGGCCAGGACGGAGCCGCCCGCAACGAAATTGAGCATTGACGGATCCACGGCGCGGATGGATTCGGTCATGCCGGTGAAGCCACCCACGTTGACCAAACCAATGATCGGGACGGTGATCAGCGCGATCAGCATGAGAATGCCCTGTGCCACGTCGGTGAAGGTGGCGCCCATGAAACCGCCGAACAGCGTGTAGGCGATGGTTACAGCAGCGACGATCACCATGCCAAGCGTGTAGTTCGAGTTGAAGGAGGACTCGAAGAAGGTCCCGCCTGCAACCATGCCGGAGGATACGTAGAACGTGAAGAACACGAGGATGATGACGCCGGAAACCATACGGAGTACCCGTGAACGGTCCTTGAGCCGGTTCTCGAGGAAGCTCGGAACGGTGATCGAGTTGTTCGAAACCTCGGTGTAGCTGCGCAGCCGCGGGGCCACGAATTTCCAGTTCAGCCAGGCGCCAATGGTCAGGCCGATGGCAATCCAGACCTCAATCAAACCGGACAGGTAGATAGCGCCGGGAAGTCCGAGCAACAGCCACCCCGACATGTCCGAAGCGCCGGCGCTGAGCGCTGCGACGCCCGGCTTGAGCCCGCGGCCGGCGAGCATGTAGTCATCGAGATCGGAGGTTTTCCGGTACGCATACCAGCCGATTCCCAGCATGGCGAGCATGTAGAGCGCCATCGCCAGGTATTGGTAGGTCTGATCAGTCATGAATCCCTTTCACATTTTACTTGGAACTGGCTGAGTGCAGCCGCCCACTATTCCAAGGTCCCACCCAGTTTGGCTAATAAGGTGAACTGGCTCACTTGTGGCCGGCCTATGTTACTGGCGGGTAATATAGGCGGATGCATCTGCTCTTCCGGACCCTCTGGTTACTCCTTGCATCCCGTCGCCGCTCGAAGCTGAGCATCTGGGACTCGTCATCGCTGCAGCTGCGGGTCCAGCTCACCGACATTGACATTGCGATGCACGTCAACAACGGGATGTACCTGTCCCTGATGGACCTGGGCCGCTTCGATCTCATGATCCGCAGCGGCTTCTGGAAGCTCATGCGTCAGAAGGGCTGGAGTCCCGTGGTCAACGCGGAAACCATCACGTTTCGGAAATCACTGCAGCTTGGCCAGCGGTACACCATCGAGACGCGTATTCTCGGCTTCGATGAGCGCGCCATCTTCTTCGAACAGCGCATGGTGCACCGCGACGAGATTTACGCCCGCGCGTACATCGCCACCCGTCTGCTCTCCTCCCGCGGCCCCGTTTCGAACGAGGAGATCTTCGAAGCGTTCGCGGAGCTTCCGCCGGCGGATCTGGTCCTGCCCGAGTGGATCCATGAGTGGCGCCTCAACACGGCGCTACCCAGCACGAGGCGCCCTGCCCCGCATCACTGGGTGCACTAAGCCGCAAGCCTTGAGGCGCAAAAGTGCCGGATTTGCGTAGGATCGTGGGAGCGTCCCTATGTGTCAGCCTGAAGTGAGACAGTTTACGTTTCGTTGGGTTGATTCAGCGGCGGGGAAGGAAGTGCGTGATGGTAGTTCATCGGCGATCGAGTAACCGGGATAGTTTCACCGCGAATGAGCGACTTGCGATCCTGGCTGAGTATGAGGCTGCGGAGCCGGGCCAAAAGCAGGTGGTGTGCCGGCGGTATGACGTGAATCAAACCTCGGTGCTGCGCTGGCGGAAGGATCAGCGCGCCGGACTGCTGGAGCCTTCGGAGGGCAAACACAGGGGGCATGTAATGAATAAGCGAGAACGCGCCGATTATGTCCGGGTGATGCGAGAGAACGAGACGTTGAAGGCGAAGCTGGCGCAATCCGAGAGCGCGGTGGAGGTGCTGGGAAAAGCATCAGAGCTCTTGGCTTCCATGGCCAAGAGCTCACGGATCAGGATTCCGGAAACACCGGATCAGACGGAGATCCCAGTAGCTTTCAGGACCACGAAGCCGCAGGACGGGCTCGGGAAGTAAGGCGTGGGCTGGTCAAGGATTTGAAACAGGGTGGGATGTCCGTTGTCCGGGCGTGCCTGTTGACCGGATATCCGAAGGCGTCCTTCTACCGGCATTGCAGTCCCCCGGAGCCGAAACCGGACCCCATTCCGCAGGCCGACCGGTATCAACCGGCGGCCTTGGGTGACCGGGAACGTGCCGCAATCATTGAAGCTCTGGGTAGTGAGGAATACGCGGATTTCTCGGTCTGCCAGGTGTTCTATCGTGCCTGGGACGACGGGAACTATATCTGCTCACGCTCGTCCTGGTACCGGGTGGCGCGCGAGCATCAACTCACCGGGGACCGGCGTCGGCAGGCTACAGCGTCACCGAAGAAGATCCCCGAGCTCACAGCGACGGCTCCGAACCAGGTTTGGTCCTGGGACATCACCAAGCTCCACGGCCCGCGCCGGGGCGAGTACTTCCATCTTTACGTCATCACCGACATCTACTCGAGATTCGTCACAGGGTGGCGACTCGAAGCGTGGGAAGACGGGGAGTTAGCCAAACAGATGGTGGCCGACGCAGTGGAGGGAAACGGGAAAGCACCGCAGTATCTGCACTCCGATAACGGGGCCGCGATGATCAGCCAGCCTCTCTCGGTGCTGTTGGCGAAACTCGGGGTCGACAAGTCGTTCTCCCGGCCCGGGGTCTCGAATGACAACCCGTACTCGGAGGCCTTCTTCAAGACCTTCAAGTATGACCTGCGTTTCCCCGGCTCATTCGAGACCTACGACCAGGCGCTGGCGTTCTGTAACTGGTTCTTCTACGAATACAACAACAACCACCGACACTCAGCCATCGGCTGGCACACACCAGCCAACATGCACCACCGACGGACCACTCAAATCACAACGGCCCGCAGACAATGCCTCGACAAGGCCTGGCGGAAAAACCCGCACCGCTACGCCCACCGCCCCAAACCACCAGGCCTTCCCGGTCCGGCACACATCAATAACCCAATCAACAGAAAATCGACCAACCTGTCTCACACAGGTTGACCAATACCGGCGTCCCCACTATCCTGCGCAGAAACGGCACCTTTGTGGCTGGTCAGTACCGACCTAGTTGAGGAATGCGCTGACCACCACGAAGATCATCACGGCCGCGATCACCACGAGAATGCCTGCGATCATCAGGCTCCGGTATTTCGCACGGCCCTTCGGCGACAGCGTGGCGTCGTCGTCGTGCTTGTCTTTGTCCGGCATCTGACTCATCGTGCCTCCTGAAACTCGCGCGTGTGGTCCTTCTCCATCCTAGGGACGCTCCACCGAGATGGAAAGGCTACTTACTAATTCGGATCACCGGTACTTTCGGTGCTGGTTCTCCCTGGAAGACGGTTCGCCGGGAGCCTCGCTGATCCAGGGACCAGTTCCTTCCGACTGGTCCAGCACACCTTCCTCCAGCCACTCATAGCGGCCATCGAGAATCTTCGACGCAAGCCGGTTGTCGGCGGTGTCACTGTTCCTCCACAGCTCGGTGAACAGCTCGTCCACCCGCGTCCGGGACTGCAGGCAGAACGTGTCCGCCAGTTCGACTGCCTCCCGGCGCTTGCCCTGTCCGGCGAGATAATCGGCGTGCGAGCAGGTCGCCGCCATCGCGAACAGTTCAGCACCGATATCCACAATCCGTCCAAGAAACACCTGCCGATGTTCCAGCCGCGCCTGCCAGCGACCCATTCCAAAAAACGTGTGCCGGGCGAGCCGCCGTGACGCCCGTTCGACGTAGCGCACGTGCCGCGCCAGCCGGCCGAAGTCGGAATAGGAGCGCGGATTCAATCCCGGCCCCGCCATGAGCTTGGGGAGCCAGCCCGCGTAGAACCCGCTGGCGCCGACGGCCGCGTGCGCTTTGGCACGGAGGTCAGCGTCCGACGACGCCAGGTCGCCTGCCGCTGCAAGGTGGGCATCCACGGCCTCCCGTGCGATCAGCAGGTGCATGATTTCCGAGGATCCTTCGAAGATGCGGTTGATCCGCAGGTCACGCAACTGCTGTTCGGCCGGGACTGCCCGTTCGCCGCGGGCCTTCAGTGAGGCGGCGGTCTCATAACCCCTGCCGCCGCGGATCTGCACCAGTTCATCCGCTACCCGGTACGCCATTTCGCTGGACCAGAGCTTGGCGAGCGCAGCCTCGATGCGTACGTCCTTCTGACCGGCGTCGGCAAGGCTGGCCGAGAGCTCGAAGACGGACTCCAATGCGAACGCCGTTGCCCCGATGAAGGCGAGCTTCTTCGCGACGGCCTCATGCTTGCCGATCGGGCGGCCCCACTGGACACGTGCGTTGGACCATTCCCGGGCGATCTTCAGCGACCACTTTCCGGCCGCCGCACAGTTTGCCGGTATGGAAAGCCGCCCGGTGTTCAGGGTGGTCAGCGCAATCCGGAGGCCCTGCCCCTCCTTGCCCAGGCGGTTCGCCGCGGGTATCCGCACGTTCGAGAACCGGGTCACCCCGTTCTCGATGCCCCGCAAGCCCATGAACGCGTTCCGGTGTTCCACGGTGATCCCCGGCGCATCACCTTCAACCACAAAGGCTGAGATGCCGCCCGGTCCGCCGTCGTGCGGTGGAACCTTGGCCATGACCACCACCAGCTCCGCGATCACACCGTTGGTTGTCCAGAGCTTGTTGCCGTTGATGACGTAGGAGTCGCCGTCGCGCGTTGCGGTTGCGTTCAGGCGGGCCGGATCGGAGCCGACATCGGGCTCGGTGAGCAAAAACGCGGAGATGGCACCGGCCGCACAGCGCGGAAGGTAGGCCTGCTTCTGTTCGGGCGTGCCGAACATGCGTACCGGTTCCGGAACGCCGATGGACTGGTGCGCCGACACCAGCGCGCCGAGACTGGGATGCACCGAGGACAGCAGCATCAGCGCACGTCCGTAGTAGGTGAGCGAGAGGCCCAGTCCGCCGTACTCCTTGGGGATCTTGATCCCGAAGACGCCGAGTTCACCAAGCGCGCGGAGGTACTTGTCCGGGATCATGGAATCGCGTTCGATCACCTGCCCGTCCATTGTGGCAGCGAAGGTTCTCAACCGCGCGAGGAACTCCTCGCCGTCGTCGTACTGGGACGTTGTGGGGGAGGGTTGGGGATGGATGAGTGAGGCATCGAACCGGCCCATGAAGAGCCCCTTGGCGAAGCTGGGGCGGTTCCACTCAGTCTCGCGGGCTGCTTCGGCCACTTGGCGTGACGTGCGCTCGTTGACGTTCTCCTGAAGTGCCATGGCAGCCCCCTTCAACGGTGGGCTCCGCCAGCCGGGGCCCGGCCATTCGTTAATGCTACTCCCGGGTAGCTTTTTAGCGACGGGTGTTTTGGAAAGCGGCACCTTAGCGTTATGTAGCCGTCCGGCTTCCTGCTCCCCCACTACTCTTGTCTCTATGCCCGATTTCACACCGCTACAGCGTCTCGCCCAGGAACACCGCGTGGGAATCACCTTCCGTGGTTGGGACGGCGGGGAGCGGGCCGTAAGTGACTCGACCCTGGTTTCCGTGCTCACCGCTTTGGGTGTTCCCTGTGCGAACGACGACGACGTCACCTCCTCCCTCAGCACCGCCGAACACGCGCCGTGGCTGCGCACCCTGCCTCCCGCCGTCGTCGTACGTCAGGGCGTACCGGCGGAGGTGCCGGTGAATGTGGGTGCGGACCAGACACCGCAACTTCGGGTGGAACTCGAGGACGGGACGTCTCGGGCGCTTGAACTCAGCCCTGGGGAAACCCGTGATCTAGACGGAAACGCGGTGCGCCGGTTCACGGCCACCGTACCCACTGATCTGCCGCTGGGCTGGCACGCCCTCGAGGTGGAGGGTTCCCGCTGTGCGCTGGTGGTGACGCCGCAGAAGCTCACCACTGCTGACCGGCTTACCCGCACCTGGGGGCTTATGGCGCAGCTGTATTCGGTGCGCTCGGGGTCATCGTGGGGAGTCGGAGATCTCGATGACCTCGCGCGACTGACGGAGATCGCTGCGGAAAAGGGCGCCGGTTTTGTCCTGATCAACCCGCTGCACGCCGCCGAACCCAAGCCGCCGGTGGAGGCCTCCCCGTACCTGCCGAGCACGCGGCGATTCTTCAACCCGCTTTACCTGCGCGTCGAGAACATCCCGGAGGTGGACGGGCTCGCCGACCCTGAGGTTGTTCGGGACCTGGCCGGGCGCTTCCGGGATGCCAACCTCAGCGCTGAACACATCGACCGGGATTCGAGTTACGCCGCAAAACTTGAGGCCCTCGAACTGATCTTCGCGGTGCCGCGCACGCCCGAGCGCGAAGAGGCGTTCAAGCGGTTCCGTGAGGAAGCCGGGCCGGGACTGGAGAGTTTCGCGTTGTGGTCTGCGCTCGCCGAGACCCTGCCCGAGGGTGCGCCGGAGTGGTCCGATCCTGTGTTCCTGGAGGCTCAGCGCGGGCTTCTGCGCGAGCGGATCGAGTTTCATGAGTGGCTGCAGTGGCTGTGTGATGAGCAGCTCGAGGCCGCCCAACGCACGGCTGTGGACGCAGGCATGAACCTTGGCATCATGCATGACCTCGCGGTCGGCGTGCATCCCGCCGGCGCGGACGCCTGGGCGTTGCGGGACGTCCTCGCTCCCGGCATCAGCGTGGGAGCGCCGCCGGACATGTTTAACCAGCAGGGCCAGGACTGGGCGCAGCCGCCGTGGCATCCGGAACGTCTCGCTGAGTCCGGCTATGCGGCGTACCACGACATGCTGCGGACCATCCTCCGCCATGCCGGCGGGATCCGGATCGACCATATCCTCGGGCTTTTCCGGCTCTGGTGGATTCCGTCCGGACTGGCCCCGGCCGATGGCGCCTACGTCTATTACGACCACGAGGCGCTCATCGGCATCCTTGCCCTCGAGGCGGAGCGGGCGGGCGCCGTCGTAGTCGGTGAAGATCTCGGTGTGTTCGAACCGGGTGTGCAGGAGTATCTGGCGGAGCGCGGCGTGCTCGGAACGTCGATCCTGTGGTTCGAGTACGACGACGACGCGCCCCGCCCGCCCGAGCAGTACCGCCGGGCGTGCCTCACGACGGTCACCACTCACGACCTCCCACCCAGTGCGGGGTACCTCGCGGGTAAGCACGTGGACCTTCGGGAGCAGCTCGGGCTGCTGGGCCGTCCTGTGGAGGAGGAGAGGGCTGCCGACCGTGAGGCGCAGGAGGGTGTGCTTTCGCTGGTGCGGTCGCGGGTTTCGGCGGATTCAGGGGGCCAGGAGTCGGGCGATCTTCAGTCGACGGTTGAGTCGCTGCACGCGTTCATCGCACAGACCCCGTCGTTGTTGCTCGGAATGGCGCTGACCGACGCCGTGGGGGAGGAGCGTACCCAGAATCAGCCGGGTACGTCCTCGGCGCAGTACCCGAACTGGCAGGTCCCGCTTGCCGGGCCGGACGGCGTCGTACTGATCGAGGAATTGGCTTCTTTGGGCCGGTTCGATGCGCTGGTTAAGGCGCTTCAGGGCTGATTCTGGAGGTCAGTCCTGGACCGCGTCGCTGATCGACGCGTCCGATCCGCCGTCACCTGCGCCGAACCAACGGATCCGTTGACTCTGCGCAGGTGACGCGGCATTCGCACACCTTTGTCGGCGTCGAGGGGAGTCAACGGATCCGTTGCTCCCGTGCGCGTGCCGTGATCCTCAGTCGCGCGTGACGTCGAGGTGCACGCCGTCGTCGTCGACCCGCTCCACCGCGTCGGCAGCCTCGTAGAAGTTGTTGCCGATTCCGGTGCCGTCGACCTCCACATAGCCAAGCCGGAGGAGGCGCTCGGCGCGTTCGTCGTCGACGTCGTCGGTGCGGAAAACGTCCGAGAGGAAGTTGACGATCCCGCCGCGTTCCTGTGTTTGTCCTTCGGGAGTTACTGCTTCGGGATCGCCCATCTTGACGCTTTTGACGGTGCCGATTTTCTTGCCGCCCGCGTTGAGGACGTCCATACCTTCTCGAACTTCACTGAGGTCGTTCATGGGTGTTTTTCCTTCCGGTCCGATGCTCGGACTCCCACCGTAAACCGCTACGTGTTCGCGTGGGAAGGATGCGTTGTACGTGAGCGCCGAATGTTGTGGTGGTGTTACTCCTAAGGCGCTCCGGGCAGTGTCTCGCAGACGATCCCGTCGTCGTCCCGGTCGAGTTGTGCGATGTCTCCGTAGTACCGGAAGTAGCGCAGATACCAGTCCTGTGCTTGGCGCCAGGTGTCGAAGTCGCTGCAGTTCCTGGTGTCCCCAGGATTCGCTGGGACGGGAATCGGCGAAGGCTTCGGCGTTGGCTTCGGTGCTGGAGGCGGAGTCGGCTTGGGAGCAGGCTTGGGCGCAGGGCTCATCACGATCGGAGCGGGAAGGGTCACGGCAGCCGGCTGTCCGCCACACAGTTGGGCAAGGTAGGCGCGCATCACATCCCGCTCAGCCTGCGTAACCCAAAGCCCATGGATTGCCTTCACGGAAACCTGCCGGGAAATATATGCGCAGTGATAGCCGCCGTTCGGGGGCATCCACGTCGCGGCATCGCCGTCACCCTTTTGCTGGTTGGTTGGGCCATCTGTGGCTTGCAGGTTCAGCAGATCATTGGCGAACTGGATTCGCTGGTCCTTCGAGAGCTGCTGCGCTCCCTTCTGCCATGCGTCCGAAAGCGCGACGACGTGATCAACCTGCACTGCAGAACTGGTGGTTGCCCCGCGCACGAACTGAATATCGGTGGCCGTGTAGGGGTCCTTCAAGAGCCCGGTCGCTACCTGGCAGGTGCCTCCGTTAGTGAAGGCAACGTTGATCAGCTGGAGCTTCAGGACATCGTTTCGGGTATCGCAACCGTTACGATCGACGACGTCCGTCCATGCCGGGCCGAACTGTTCGCGATCGTAGCCCGTCTTCGGCGCACGGCCCTTCACTGGGAGAGTGTCCAGAACCTCCAACGTGGTCGAGCCGAAAGGCGCAGGCCGGTTCTTGGGCAGCTCCGTCGTCGTCCGGTAAAGGAACGCGGCCATCATGTCGCGGTTCACGGCGCTGAACGGTTTGAAGGTTTTGTCCGGCCAGCCTGTAGTGATGCCAGTTGCTGACAACCAGCTGATCTCCTTGTAGAAGGCACCCCGTGTTGCCACATCCCTGAAGGGCGAGGCACTCGAGGCATGGAACGCGGGTTCGACGGCATAGCGGTAGAGGAACGCGGCCATCATGTCGCGGTTTACCGGTGTGAACGGCCGGAACGTGCGGTCCGGCCAGCCCGTGGTTATACCCGACGATGCCAGCCAGTGAATCTCCTTGTAGAAGGGGCGCGCGCTGGAGACGTCGGTGAACCAGGATTGCGCTGGAGGGGTATAGCTGGGCTCCCCCGCCAATCGGTACAGGAACGCGGCCATCATGTCGCGGTTCACGGCGGTGTACGGCTTGAAGCTGCCGTCCGTGTAACCGGTCGTGATGCCTTGTGCCGCCAGCCACTGAATCTCGTCGTAGAAGGGACTGCTGGCTGGCACATCCGTGAACCTGGTTGCCGCCTGCGCGGACGGGGCGGGCGCCACGAGGGCGCCCGCGCCCAGTACGAGGACTGCCAACATAAGAAGGGCAGCGCGAAAGAACTTCATCTGGTTCTCCAAGAGTCGAAAGTTGAGCGGCGTGACGGCGCCGCCCAGCGCAACAAGAGCTTGGAAAACCTCGTCAGCCACAACCGACCGGCTGCGGCCGACCCCCCCCCCCAACTGATGCCCGCGACGGAAGCATATCCCGCAAAGTGCCCCCATTTTCGAGGACTTGGACAAAAACTGACTGAATCCTGCGGAGAACCTGGGAAGTGCTCGTCTCCTACTTCAAGACGGCCCGCAGCGATGCCGCATTCGCGTGCAACCAGGCTTCTGCCCGTGGCAGCCTGTCCTTAATCCCCTCGTCCCACCACCGGCGAAACACAGGGTCCGTCTGTGCTGCTGCCTTCATTGTGATGGCGGAGTTCCTCTGGCGGCGGAGTGCGACCTCGACGACCTGGCTCCTCTGGAGCTCATTCATTCCATAGGCGTCGGTGAAGAGCCTGACGCGGCGTGCGACGTCGACACCGGCCAGCGCGGGGCTGCGATCCCGGGGGTGACACAGCGGCGTCCACCAATATAGAGCGTTGACGGCGTCGGCCACTCGGGTTGTTGGTCTTGCCAGATCGAAGTCGATCAAGGCCGCCGGCATGCCGTCGCGGAAAACGACGTTCCCCGGACAGTAATCCTGGTGAGCTATGAGTTCCGGCTCCACAAACAGTGGTTCGAGTCCAGGTTGCGGGGGTCCTGGGATCGTTCCGAAGACAGCATCGGACGGAGGGCTCCACCCCACGGCGGCGTCGTGTGCCCTACGAATCAGCCGAGCAAGCTCCGCGAGTTGTTGGTCACCGACGGCCCATGCTGGCAGGGGCTCCATCGGCACGTCGCCCTCAACGTAGCTGAGAACTTCCCGACCGAGTTTGTCATACCCGTGAGGCATGGGTGCGCTCGTGAAGCCACGCTCGTGAAGATGAGTGAGAAACGCATGGATCGTGGCGGTGTGCGGGCGTGCCGGCCGATGGACCGAGTTCCCTATCCGGTATACCTCGGTCCAGCCGTCACCCTCGAGGCGTACCTCATGGTCCGGATCATCGGGTCCGTTCATTTCAGCCCTCCCTTGACCGGCACACGTAGGCAACGAACCCGTTGCCTCGGCGCAGGTGACGTGGAGTAGAACCACCGTCGTTTGCGCGAAGACAACGGATCCGGTGGTTAGATGCTGCTCGCGAGCTCCGCCGTCGGGACCGCTTCCTTCGCCGGGAACGACGGCGCGTGCACGCCGGTCATCTCCTCCATCACGCGGACCACCTGGCAGCTGTAGCCGAACTCGTTGTCATACCAGACGTAGAGGACCAGGTTCTTGTCGTTGCAGATGGTGGCGAGACCGTCCACTGTCCCGGCGCGGCGCGAGCCGACGAAGTCCGTGGAGACGACGTCGGGGGAGTCGATGTAGTCGATCTGCTTCCGAAGCTCGGAGTGCAGGGACATCTGCCGGAGGTGATCGTTCACTTCCTCGACCGTGGTGCCGTTCTCGAGCGAGAGGTTCAGGATCGCGATCGACACGTCCGGAGTGGGAACCCGGATGGAGCTACCGGTGAGTTTGCCCTGTAGTTCCGGCAGCGCCTTCGCGACGGCCTTCGCGGCACCCGTCTCGGTGATGACCATGTTCAGGGCGGCGGAGCGGCCGCGGCGGTCGCCCTTGTGGAAGTTGTCGATCAGGTTCTGGTCGTTGGTGAAGGAGTGGACGGTTTCAACGTGGCCGTGGACAACGCCGTACTCGTCGTTGATTGCCTTCAGCACGGGCGTGATGGCGTTGGTGGTGCAGGACGCCGCAGTCACAATCTGGTCCGAGGCGGCAATCGACGTGTGGTTGATGCCGTGCACAATGTTCTTCAGCGCACCCTTGCCCGGCGCGGTGAGCAGCACCCGGGCAACGCCCTTGCTCTGCAGGTGCTGGCTGAGGCCTTCCTCATCGCGCCAGCGGCCGGTGTTGTCCACTACCAGCGCATCCCGGATGCCGTATTCGGTGTAGTCGATGGTGGACGGGTCATTCGAGTAAATGACCTGGATCCGCACACCGTTGGCGGTGATGGTGTTGGTTTCCTCATCCACCTGGATGCTGCCCTCGAACGAGCCGTGCACGGAGTCGCGGCGCAGCAGGCTGCCGCGCTTCATGAGGTCGTTCGCGGCACCCTTCCGCACCACGATCGCCCGGAGGCACAGGCCGTGCCCGCCGCCGGCCTTCTCGATCAGAAGCCGCGCAACCAGCCGGCCGATGCGCCCAAACCCGTACAGCACGACGTCGGTACTCGTCCGCGCGTCCGCGCCGCGCTTCCCGACGACGTCGGCCAGTTCCGAACGGAGAAATTCCTCGAGCGAGGCGTCACCGGAGTCTGACTTGTACTTCTGGTTCAGGCGTGCGACGTCGATCGACGCCGCGCCAAGGTCAAGCTCAGCCAACGTGCGCAGCAGCGGTGCGGTGTCCTCCAGGAGCAGCTCTTCCTTGCTCATGCGGCGGGCAAACCGGTGGGCTTTCAGGATGCCCATGGTGGATTTGTTGATGAGGCTGCGTCCGTGAATGCTGGTGACCACGTTGTTCTCGCGGTAGAGGCGGCCGATCACGGGAATCATTCCCTCGGCGAGAGCCTCCCGGCTCATCCAGGTGTCGCGGGTGACGGAAGGGTTGTGATCCACGATGATCAGGTCCTCTCTTTCACCGGGTTCTCCGGTGGGTAAGGCGTCGAGTGCCCGAGGTCGCGGGCGACGGTGGTTTCTCCGCAGGGCCACCACGACAACGTCGAACCGGTGCATGCGGGAAGTACGTCAAGAATATCGGGCGGCGCGGTGGTGCCGCACGTAAAAGCGTTGTTAGTCCGCTCACGTTCCGGCCCAGTTTGACACAATTGGACCATGATCGGTTCCCCAATTGATGCTGTCCGGCTCCTGGCGTCCTTGTGCTCTGGACCGCGACAAGGGTCCCGGTCCGCAGTAGGAGAACGCTAGATGGACCCGGCGCTGGGACTGAGCTTCGCCGTCGTGCTGCTGGCGGGCGTGCTCATTTCCGAGCGAGCCAGCCGCACGGTTATCTCCACAGCCGTGCTCTTCCTGTTGGCAGGCTTCCTGCTCGGACAGGGGGTTCTCGACGTCATCACCGTCGAGTCAGGCGACCCCGTGGTGCTGATCCTTTCAGAGCTCGCTCTCTTTTCCGTCCTATTCACAGACGGGATGCGTGTGGGCCTGCGGGACTTGCGGGCCGCCTGGCGTTTGCCCGGCAGGGCATTGGTTCTCGGGCTGCCTCTCACCCTTCTGGTCACCGCCGTCCTGGCTCACTACGTCGCGGGGCTGCCGTGGCTTGAGTCGTTTCTGCTCGGCGCCGTACTTTCTCCCACAGACCCGGTATTTGCATCCGCCATCGTGGGACGCAAGGAGGTCCCGGGCCGGCTGCGTCATCTGCTCAATGTGGAGTCGGGTATCAACGACGGTCTGGCGCTTCCGATCGTCCTGGTACTTTTGGCTATCGCCGGCGGCACGGACGCCGGAGGATGGCAACTGACGGAGGAGATCCTGCTCGGCATCATTGTCGGAGTGGTAATTCCCCTTCTTGTTCTGGCGCTGGAACGGCTTCCCTTTCTGAGCGCGGAACGTCATCTGGAGCCATTGGTAACGGTGTCCATTGGCTTGCTGGTGCTGACAATCTGCACAGCCACGCACGCCAACCTGTTCCTCGGAGCATTCGCGGCGGGGGTCACCATAGCTACCGTCCGGCCGGAGTTTCGTGACGAGTTCGAGCAGTTCGGTGAACTCGTAACCGAGTTGCTCAAACTGGCTGCCATCCTGGTGTTCGGAGCGTTGATTACGCCGGCGTTCCTCTTCGAGGAGATCCCTTTCGCCGGTTGGCTGTTTGCGTTGCTTGCGCTCCTCGTTGCCCGTCCGCTCGCGCTGTTGGCGTCTTTCGTTGGCACGAATCTCCCCCGCGGCCAACGCATAGCGGCGATGTGGTTCGGTCCAAAGGGCTTTGCCTCGGTGGTTTACGGGCTGCTCGTCCTGCAATCCGGCATCGAGTTCGCCGACCAGGTTTTCCATCTTGCCGCGCTTGCAATTGTCCTGTCGATCCTGGCGCACTCGTCGACGGACGTGCTGATCGCGAAGAAGTTGAGTACACCGCCGGGCTAGCGAGCCTGAAAGGGCTCAGCAGGTCGACAAGCCAGGCGGTTGATGAAGGGAAAACCCTCATCCCTTTGGCCTAGATCCTGCGGGGGAGCCGGAATGTCGGTGCCGCTGGCTACACTGGCGCAGGAACAACCGGAAGGCCTGCACCAACCATGCTGAAAGTACTGAACCGGCTGACATCCGCCGATTTCGAGGAGAACCGGTGGGAGCGGCCGGGCCCTACACGGGACCAATTGCGCCGGGATGTGACCGGCGTCGTCGTGTTCTTTCTGGTCAGTGCGGTCACGCTCGAGCTGATCCGCGGGTTCGGAATGCTGGCCGAGGCGGAGAATCCCATTTGGCAACAGCACCTTGTGCTCGCGCTGATGATTCTCCCGTTGGTGCTGCGGAGACGCTATCCGGTGGCCGTGATGCTGGTGATGTCGGCCCTGTTCATCATTCTCAGCCTCTGGATTCCCATAGTGTCCATCCAGCTCTCCTACCAGGTGGCATATTTCGCGTCCCTCTATTCAGCGGTGGCGTGGGCGAAGGACCGCCGCGTGCTCTGGTTGGGTACCGCCGTCGTCGTTGTTTCGATGACCCTGTTCCTGATCCTGACGCTAACGGTCTCGAACGCCTACGACGGCCTGCTTGAGCAGGTACGTGACGAGGGCGAGCGGGCGCGTGGTTTCCTCGAGCCGTTGACCTCGGCAGCGCTGTACAACTTCGTGGTCAACATCGCTTACTTCGGCGGCGCGATCCTTGCGGGCATGTCGTCGTGGCGCAACGCGCTGCAGCGCACGCAATTGGGGGAGCAGGCCGAGCAGATCGCCCGCCAGTCCGCAGAACTGGCCCGCCGCGCGGTCATCGAGGAGCGGCTAAGGATCGCACGCGAGCTGCACGACGTCGTCGCTCATCACGTGTCAGTGATCGGCGTGCAGGCGGGAGCTGCCCGCCGCGTGCTGGACCGGAAGCCTGAGGTCGCCGCGGGGTCGCTGCGCACCATCGAGCAGGCCAGCCGCCAGGCCGTGACGGACATGCGGAACCTCCTGGGCGTGCTGCGCTCGGACACCCTGGTTCCACACATTGACGACGACGCCGCCCGCCGCCCGGAACCGGGTCTTGCGGACATCGGGGTGCTGGTCGAGAGCCAGCGGGACCTTGGACTCGACATCTCCTTCGCCCGGGTGGAAGACGTGCCGGGGGCGCTCGATGATGTCTCGGCTCCGCTGTCCCTCTCGCTGTACCGGACGGCGCAGGAAGCGCTGACGAACGTTCGCAGGCATTCGACGGCGTCGGGTGCGGTGATGACCCTGCGGACGGGGCAGACGGACGGGCAGCGCTGGGTGGAGCTTGAGACGGTGGACAACGGCAAGCCGCGGCATCGGCCGCATGTTACCGGATCAGGTTACGGGTTGCAGGGAATCCGTGAGCGTGTGGCGTTGCACCGCGGGACGGCGGAGATCGGTCCACGGTCCCAGGGCGGCTGGCGGGTTCGGGCGAGGTTCCCGATTTCGTGAGCCAGCGACACAGTCCACGGTCCCAGGGCGGCTGGCGGGTTCGGGCACGGTTCCCGCTGTCGTGAGAACTCAGGCGAAGAAACAGACAAGAATGGGTGCAATGGACACGATTCGGGTATTGCTCGCCGACGATCAGGGGCTGGTCCGCGCCGGCTTCGCCACCATGCTTTCGGTGGAGGACGACATCGAGGTGGTGGGCCAGGTGACCAACGGCCAGGAGGCGGTGGATTTCGCTGCGGCCAACAACGTTGACGTCATCCTCATGGATGTCCAGATGCCGGTGCTCGACGGGATCCGTGCAACCGAGCTGATCACCGGGGCAGGGCGGGGAAAGGTCATTATCCTCACCACCTTTGAGCGCGACGATTACCTCTTCGATGCGATCCGCGGCGGCGCCAGCGGGTTCCTGCTCAAGAACGCCGAACCGGAGGATCTCATCAGTGCGGTCCACGCCGTCGCCGGCGGGTATGCTCTGCTGGCTCCGGAAGTCACCGTGCGGGTGATCGAGCGGTTCGCCAAACAATTGCACGGCAACGCACCGTCCGAGAAACCCCTTACCGCAGAACAGCAACATCAACGGAAGCTTCTTGATTCGCTAACCCAGCGCGAGAAGGAGGTTCTCGTCTGCATGGCGTCGGGGCTGAGCAACGCCGAGTTGGCGACGCGACTCTTCCTCGCCGAGGCAACCGTGAAGTCCCACGTGTCCTCCCTGCTGGCCAAGATCCAGGTTCGCGACCGGGTGCAGGCTGTGGTCTTCGCGTACGAGAGCGGCCTCATTCGTCCGGGGCAGTAAACACTCCCGGCCTACCCGGCTTTGGTTTGGTTTCATCCGTCCGGGGGAGGAAGGGTTCACCCTTTCGACTCATCCCTTTGCGGTCCCGCCTCACTAGATTTGAGTGCAGTAGGACCAAACGGGAGGAAGAACCCATGCTGCAGGTGAATAACCTGACCCGGCGCTTCGGCGAGAATACCGCCGTCGACGACGTCACCTTTACCGTCCCCTCGGGGAAGATGACCGGTTTTGTGGGCGCGAACGGTGCCGGCAAAACCACCACCATGCGCATGATCATGGGTGTGCTCACGGCTCATGCGGGCGAGGTGCTGGTGGACGGGCATCCGGTCACCGCTCAGGACCGTTCGACGTTCGGATACATGCCGGAGGAGCGCGGCCTGTATCCGAAGCAGCCCATCCTGGACCAGCTGGTCTACCTGGGTCAGCTGCATCGGATGAGCCAGCAGGACGCCCGCGCACGTGCGCTCGACCTGCTCGAACGCTTCCAGTTGGGCGACCGCGGGAAGGACAAGCTCGAGTCGCTGTCGCTCGGTAACCAACAGCGGGTGCAGATCGCGGCCTCGCTGCTGCACCGGCCGTCGGCGCTCATCCTCGACGAGCCGTTTTCGGGGTTGGACCCGATCGCCGTGGATTCGATGGTGGACCTGCTTCGCGAACACACGGACCAGGGCGTGCCCGTCCTGTTTTCGAGCCACCAGTTGGACCTGGTGGACCGTCTGTGCGACAACCTGGTGGTGCTGCAGAAGGGCCGCCTCGTGGCCTCGGGGACCGGCGACCAACTGCGCGCCGCGGCGCCCCGCCGCCACCGGATCACTGTCTCCCCGGACGCAGGCTGGCTGCGGGAGGAAGCAGGCGTGACGGTGATCGACGTCGCCGGTAAGGACGCCGTTGTGGAGCTGGAGAACGACGACGCCGCGCAGCGCCTCCTGACCGCCGCCATGTCACGCGGCAGCGTGCACGAATTCAGCCGGATCAGGCCGAGCCTGAGCGAAATCTACCGGGAGGTATCCCAGTGAGTACCGAAACGAAGTCCCAGAACAAGCAACAGGAACGGGAGCAGCATGCGCCGTCGTCGTCCTCTTCGAGCGGTCAGCCGCCGTGGCTGATCGTCACGCTGCGCGAGGTCACGGTGAAGGCCAAGGACCGCGGGTTCGCGATTTCCACGATCGTTACCGTTGCCCTCATTGTCGCCGGAGTGGTGTTCAACGCCTATATGTCCAGCCGCGGTGAGGATTTCGCTGTCGCCGTGGCCTCGGACGCCGGTCAGTCCGTGATCGAGCTTGCGGACGAGGAGGCCCGGGCCGAGGACAGCAACACCACTTTCACCGCCGTGACGGCCGACTCCGACGACGCCGCACTGGAGCAGGTGCGGGCGGAAGAAGCGGACGTGGCGCTGATACAGAACGACGACGGCGGGTGGACACTCACTGGCTTGAACGAGGTTCCGTCCGGGCTGCGGACCGCGGTGGGTGCGTCGCTGGAAACCTACACGCTGCAGGCGAATGCAGCCGCTACGGGCACCACACCGGGGGAGCTGCTGGAGGGTTCCGAGCTTGAGGAGTCGCTGCTGGAGGGCAACGCCGAGAATCAGGCACTCGCACAGGTGGCCGGGTTTGTCTTCAGCTTCCTGTTCTACATGGCGTCCATCATCTTCGGAATGGCGATCGCCAACTCGGTTGTGGAGGAGAAGCAGAACCGGGTTGTCGAAATCCTTGCAACGGCCATCCCGATCCGTCAGCTGCTGTACGGGAAAGTGTTGGGAAATACGGCGCTCGCGATGCTGCAGCTCGCCCTGTACGGCGGGGCGGCGCTGCTTGCACTGAACCTGACGGGCACGGCGGAGTTGGCCGGAAGCATCATTCCGGCGTCGGGCTGGTTCATGGTGTTCTTCCTCTTCGGCTTCCTCATCCTCGCGGCTATGTGGGCAGTGCTGGGATCACTGGCCAGCAGGCCGGAGGACCTCAGCAGCAGTTCGACGCCGGTGATGGCGTTGATTTTCGCGGCGCTTTTCGCCGGACTCTTTGCGAAGGGTCAGTTGTTGGTGGTGGCGTCCTATGTGCCCGTGGTGTCCTCGGTGGCGATGCCGATCCGCATGCTGAACTCCGACGTCGCCCTGTGGGAGCCCCTGCTTTCGCTGGTGCTTGCCCTGGCGGCAGCCGTTGCGTTGATTTACCTCGGCGAGAAGATCTACCGGCGAGCGGTGATGCAGGGCGGCGGAGCGTTGTCGCTGCGGAAAGCGATGAAGCTGGAGCAGTAGGGGCGGCACGCCGGCGGTGCAGCTTCAGGCGCGTTTGCGGGGCGGCACGCGTTTGTGGGGCGGCACAGAAACTGCCCGCACGTTCAGTACTCCCGATTCGAACCGGCAGTACTGGCGCTGCGGGCAGTTTCTCTTCGGCGGTCTTGCTAGGGTCGGGACATGAAGAACAAACGGGACAAGCTGCAGATCCTCATCGTCGTGATCGCGTCCTTCATCTTGGCCGGCGTGCTTGATTTGGTCTTCAATGTGCCGACACTGCTGCGGTGGGGAAGCGTGATTGTGTTCGCCATACTCGTCACGCTCGGAATCGAGGCGGTGCGCCGCGGGCGTGAAGGTCGCAGGACAAACGACGCCGCGACCGCCGAAAGTCAGAGCAGCACTCACCCATAGGAGCACTGCGTCCGAGGCTTCCCCGGTTCCACCGAACCAATTTCTTAATGCGAACCATTCTCATGTAGAGTCCACGATGTGTTCATCACCATCGTCAGTTCACTCGATTCCTTTTGCCGCCAGCAGGCCTGCGAGGCTGCCGGCCGGACGCTGCCGGGCGCCGTCGTCGTTCTTCATGACCTCCTCGAGGAGGGGCGGGTAATCCGCCGGATCTTCGAAGGCGAGAAGCTGATCGAGCGTGAGGAGACCATCCTCGAGCACGGCTGTCTGAGCTGCACCGTTCGCCTGGACGTGGTGCCCACGGTCGAGCACCTGCTCGCGCGCGGGGTTGAGAACATCGTGCTTGGGCTGCCCCCGGCGGTGACGGGCGAAACTGCCGTCGAGGCGTTGCACCACGGCATCACGCGGCCATTCAGTATCGATTCCGTGGCTCTGGCCTGTTCACCGGATGCAGTTGAAGATCAGATCTGGGATCACCACACGCTGTTCGAGTCAGGGTTCACGCCTGTGCCGTGGGATAACCGTACGCCCGGTGAGTTTCTCATCGGTGAACTCTCATTCTGCGACACCGTGATCCTCGCGGAGCCTGCACTGATTCCGGTGGACCCCAAGGAACGACGACGCGGTGTGCACCTTATTGAGCATCTTGCGCCGCATGCAGAACTGACCGCGATCGAGGAGCCGCTCCGTACAGGCCATCACAACCTGACGGCGGCGCTCCTTCGCTCCGCTCCCGGTACCGTGCGTGTGCCGGCCGGACTGCCGTCGTCGTCGTTCTGCACCGTGGTGCAAACTGCACGCCGTCCGTTGCACCCCGAACGGTTCCGCAAGGCTCTCGCGGAATTGGCGGCAGGATGCTGCTGGCTCCGTGGGCGTCTTTGGGTTGCAGCGGCACCGGAGAGCTGCATCGCAGTGCAGGGGATCGGGCCGCGGGTGTGGCTGGAGAACACCGGACCGTGGCGGCCGGAACCTGTTCAGCCGGACTCCGATGGCCAGTCCGCGTGGTTCCCCTACTTCGGTGAGCGTGGCAGCGTCCTTGCGGTCACCGGCGAGGAGATCGATGCGGATGAAATTCGGGCGCTGATTACCGGCTGCGAACTGACCGACGCCGAGATGGCGGCCGGCGCAGAGGCGTTCTCGGACCCGTTCAACCTGAAAACGCCCAACTAGAAAACCAGTCAATTCGTCCGACCCAAGGAGACCCGTGAAAGTACGCAATTCGCTTCGAGCACTCAAGAAGGTTCCTGGCGCACAGGTGGTCCGGCGCCGTGGCCGTACCTTTGTGATCAACAAGAAGAATCCGCGGATGAAAGCGCGCCAGGGGTAAGTGCGGTTATCAACAGGCCCTCGACGCCGACAGCTCGGCCAGCCGTTTCAACTCCTTCAGTTGCTTGCGCATCATGAACAGATCGCCCCAGGCGAGGGCATACCGGCGGATTGACTTCAGCGGTCCGGGAGGCAACGGAACCACCATTTCCACGATGAGGCGGGAGTTTGAACCTATGCATTCCACTTCATAGTGGACCGTGAGCGCCCCAAACAGGGAGATAGGCATTCCCTCGTTCATGCTCAGCGTGATCGATTTCCCCGGCACGACCGCGACGGCGGTGAAGATGGTCATGACTGGATCGCCCACGGAAATGTGAATTTGGCTGCGGTCGATAGCTTGCGGGCTTCGACGTCCGAAGTTGTCGGCCCAGTCGTAGCTGTAGGGAGCCCTGCGCAATTGGGTGACCCAGGCGAAAAGCTCCTCGGCAGGTGCATGGATGTCGATGGCGCGGATCCAGTGCTGTCCCGGACGGGACACCGGGAACTGCCGGGGGATGAGACTGTCACTCGATCCGCCACTCGTTCCAGGGTACCACCACCAGGGCGCGCGTTGCGGCAGGAGTTCCATCATGTTTCGACTCTCGGCCGGAACTTCGAGAGGGTGTACGGATGCGTTGCCATTGCGCTACCTTTCCAAGTGCAGGATACGGGGAGGGAACCGTTCTTCGTTCCTTGCCGGGATATTTTTTCCTTGCAGCGACGTTGGACTACCAAGAGACCGCGGAAACGAAAGAAGGAACCGTCATGGCTGGATTCGGATCGCTCGGCAAGATCGCGAAGGACCTTGCACGTAACCCCAAGGTCCGCGAGGCCCTCAATAACCCCAAGACCAGGGAGATGGGCGGCAAGGTTGTGGACCGGGTAGCCGATGCCGCGGACAAGGCTACAAAGGGCAAGCACCAGGACAAGATCCAGAACGCACGCGGGCAGGCGCAGAAGCATCTGGGAGGCGAGGACGGTACCGCCGGTCCGGCTGGCACTGTTGGCCCTGACGGCACTCCGGGTACTCCGGGTCCGGCTGGCACGCCGGGCGCGGGCACCACTCACGGCACTCCCAGCGGCACCGGTGGTAGTCCCAGCGCTTCCGGCACTAGCGGCCCTACGACGCCGGCGGATTCCACAGATTCGAACGGTCCCACTGGTCCCGCGGCCACCAATGATCCCTCCAACCCGAATGATCCAGCGAGCCGGGACAACCCCATTAACCGCAACGATCCCGGAACTCCCCGCCCTTGATCCCTTGAGAAACGAATCTTGAGCGACGCAGCCGACTTCATTGATGCCGCGCTGCAACGGGAGGCGTCCTGGGAACGTGCGGAGGATCTTAACGCGCTCGACGACGGACTGCGCTACTACGGCGCGTCCGTCGGCGCGGTGCGTGGAACGGTTCGTGACGCGCTCCGGAAGTACCGGAACCTAACGCACGACGACGTCGTTTTCCTCAGCTCCGAACTCTGGGACATGCCGGTTTTCGAGCGACGCCTTGCAGCCGTGGTTCTGCTGCAGTCCAACCTGCGTTTGTTGCGCACCTCCGACTTCACGAGAATCGAAGGCTTTCTCCGCAGTGCTGTGGTGGAGGCTCTCATTGATCCGTTGTCAGCAGACGTCGTTCGTCCATTGATTGCGGAATTTAGTGGACAGGACCGAGCGAAGGCTGACGTCGTTCTTGACCGCTGGTCAAGAGACGCGGAACCACTTCTCCGGCGGGCAGCACACCTTGCCAGGACATCCGGGCCGAACAAGGTACACCGCTGATGCAGTCGCGATGGTGGCGCATGCGTGCGGCAGCGATGTTGGCGCCCGCGCCCGCCATGCAGCAGGGCGCGGCTATCTTCGGCATCAGGGCGTAGCTGCAGTCACGCTTGATGTTCGGGATTCGAGCGCTTACTGCGCCCCCACACCGCTCGACTTAGAAGGGTGGTGGTGGTTCGGGGAGCGTGGTGTAGGTTTTGCCGGCGAGTGAGGTGCTGTGTACTGCACCGGATGGGTCTGTTGTGAAATCTGCCCAGATGCCGTTGGTTTTGAGGGCGTGGTGGAGTTTGCACCGAGGCGCGAGGTTGCTGAATTTGGTTGTGCCTCCGTGGGCCCAGGGGACGGTGTGGTCGATTTCCGAAGTCCAGGATGATCGGTTGCATCCGGGATGGATGCATGTCGGGTTTGTGATTCTTACCCAGTCCTGGAGGTGTTTGGGTGGGCGGTATTTCTCCCTGCCGACGCTGAGGACTGCACCGGTTTCGGGGTGGACAAGGATTCTGGTGAAGCTGGGTGCGTGCGCCGCGAGGTTTCGGGCTGTTTCCGGGTCGATGGGCCCGTATCCGTCCAGTAGGCCGTTCGTGCAGCCCTCCAGGTCCGGGGCGTCAGCACGCACGCCGGCACTGGGGTCAGCACCATTCGAATCATCCCTTATCGGATTCGCAGCGTCCCAACCGGCACCGTTCACATCGATATCGCCGGGGTCGAGGTCTCCCACGCCCACGTTGTCGCCAGTTGCTGTGCTCGATCCTGCGACGCCGCCGTCGGAGGTGTTTTGCCAGTCGTGTTTGGGGTGTCCGAGGAGGGTCATGACGGGGACGGTGAGGTATACGTTGGCGTTGATGCCGCGGTGGCCGGTGCCGTTTTTCGGGTTTCCGGTGCAGGTGTGGGTGAGGACGTCGGTGAAGACGTCGGCACGGAGTTGGTTGAGGGTGCGTGGTTCGTCCGGGTTTTGCAGGGAGCGGGCTGCGGTGTTGACCCGGTTGTAGATCCCGTGCGCTTGCTCTGCGGGTAGGTACGCGCCGAGCCAGGCCATACCGTCCTGCTCCGGTTGGATGGTGACGGCGCGGTCCTTCACCGCCCGTTTGCGGCGTTCGATGATCGACTCGGGGTGTAGTTCCTCCCGTAGCCGGCGGCACCGCTGCGCCAGTTTGGGGCGCGTCAACGCCCCCGCGGTGCCTAAAATTTCCTCCTCGTAGTCCGGTATTGCTTCGGTGGGGATGGTCCCGGCTTCCTGGACGATGACCTGGGCTTGGACGGGGCTGAGTGTCCCGGCTTCGAGGGCTTCCCAGGTGGCCGGTAGATCCTTGCACAGGGTGAGCGCTTCGCTGAGGATCTGCTGCGCGGTCCGGCCCGGTACCCGCAGCAGGGGTGCGATCTCTTGGGCGGTGTAGGTGAAACCTGTCCCCGGGCGTTCCAACCCGGTTCGGAAC
The DNA here is from genome assembly GCF_054511355.1 of Arthrobacter tecti. Classification (NCBI taxonomy): domain Bacteria; kingdom Bacillati; phylum Actinomycetota; class Actinomycetes; order Micrococcales; family Micrococcaceae; genus Arthrobacter; species Arthrobacter tecti. Next base: position 103,249 of record NZ_JBTNCT010000005.1, on the reverse strand, counting down.
ATCTCGTGCCCGTTCACGTGGTGGTAGACCTGCGCGATCAGTTCCGCCTGCTGCGCGGCAACCCAAGAGGTGAGCCGGTCAGCAGCCCTTAGCAAATCCAGTGCGTCGGGTAATCCTTGCAGCCGTGGATGCTGCTCGATGAGCAACTGCACTAGCGCCTCTGGTCCGGCGGCCTCCACGCCGTCGGGCGCATCCTCATCCGCTGAGGAGCTGACACCGGACCCATCCCCGTAGGAATCGTCCACGGATGAAGCGTCCACGGAGGAATTGTCCGTGGAGTAACCGTTCATGAAGGGATCTCGACCGGTGCAGAACAGACCATCACAAGCGGCACCCCGCAGGCACGGACAGGTAGCACCACCTGCCTCCCTGGAGGGGGAACCGGAAGGGGAACCCGTTTCTGTAGTCGCTGATCCGTTCATGACTTCAGTCCATCACCCGCCACTGACAGAATCGGCCCGGTGACAAGCGACCAGATTATGCCCACAGCGAACAAGGGAGCCGGTTCCGTCCAGTGCAGCGAACGCCGCAGACGAACGGTGTGACAAAGGCGTTTCAGTGCAGCCGGTCGGGCCCGCACGCAACCGCCCGCGATCGCGGCCGCGCACCTGGGAAGACATTCCAGAGCGGCCAGCCGGAACCGGCCAGCCGGACCGGCCAGCCGGACCGGCCCGCGATCGCGGCCGCGCACCTGGGACGAATTCCCCACCGAGCGGACCGGCAAGCTGACTGGTTAATCGAGACGGACCGGCCGAGCAAGGGACTACACAGCACGCCGCCGTTTCGGAAACGGAATCCGGTCTAAATCCTCGGCAGCAACCACCAAGACGTCCGAAGAAGCGACGGCGGCCCTTGCCTGCTCCGCCAGCACCCCGACATCCGGGTACCGCGACGAGAAGTGCGTGAGCACCAGCGTTGCCGCATCGCCGCGGGCCGCGAGGGCACCAGCCTGCCCTGCGGTGAGGTGAAGGTACTGGGCGGCGAGGTCGGCGTCGTCGTCGCTGAAGGTTGACTCGGCAACCAGGAGGTCAACGCCGTCGGCCAGTGCCTCGGCACCCGAACATTCGGCGGTGTCCATGACAAACGCGAAGCTCTGCCCCGGACGCGGCACGCTAACGTCATCCAGCACGACGTCGGCGAGCCGGCCCTCGCGCTGAAGGCGCCCAACGTCGGGCCCGGTGATCCCCAAGGCTGCGAGCCGGCGGGGCAGGAGCGTGCGCGAGTCGGGTTCGGTGAGCCGGTACCCGTACGCCTCGATTCGGTGGCGAAGAGGCTCCACAGTGAGACCGTCGGCGATGGAACCAGCTGAGCCATGAGGTTGCAGCCGCAGGTCGAGACCCGGAGAGGCCAGTGAAATCAGCGCCCGGACCACCTCCTCACCCGAGGCCGGATAGTGCAGGTAAACGGGGTGGTGAACGCCGTCGAGCACCATGCGCGAGAGCACGCCGGGCAGGCCGAAACAGTGGTCGCCGTGGACGTGGGTGAGGCAGATGCGGTTGATGTCGGTCGCGGACACACCCGCATAGGTCATCTGCCGCTGCGTGCCTTCCCCCGGATCGAACAGCAGCCCTTCGCCGTCCCAGCGCAACAGGTAGCCGTTGTGATTGCGTGTGCGCGTGGGAACCTGCGAGGCGGTGCCAAGGATCACGAGTTCACGCATGGCACGAGTCTGTCACTTCGAGGGCCGGACAGACTCGACCTGCTCGTAGGTGTCCAGTCTCATCCAGCCGCCCCTGCGGAAAACGGGGGTTCCAACAAGCAGAACCACCACCGTCAGGGTGCAGGCGCCGAGCATCACTACGGCCATGGAAACCGAGTTTCCGCCGAGTAGTCCCACCAACGGACTGACGACGCCGGCAACACCGGACTGCAGCGCACCGATCACTGCGGCGGCGGTTCCGGCCATATGCCCGTACGTGCTCAGCGCGAGAACTGAGGCGTTCGCCGGAATCATTCCCTGGGTGCCGAGTACCAGCCACAACGCAATCATGAGGCCGAGGACGCCGCCGAAACCGGATGCGGCAACAGCCACCAGAACAAGCGCAAACACCAGTTGCACCACAGCCGCCGCCCGCAGCAGGCGGGCCGATGAGACCTTGCGCACCAGGGTCGCATTGAGCTGCGCGGAGGCCACCAGGGCCACCCCGTTCAGCGCGAACACCAGTGCGAACTGGGTCTGGCTCAGCCCATACTCGTCCTGAAACACAAACGGCGAGCCGACCACGTAGCTCATGATCACGCCGAGCCCCAGTCCGGGGATGACCGCGAGCGACATGAACCGCACGTTGCGCAATAGGTGCCAGTAACCGCCGGCGATATGGCCCACGTGACCGGGCCGGCGTCGTTCCTCCGGAAGCGTCTCCGGCATCCACCGCCAGACGATTGCCACGAGCACCAGCCCGATCACGGCCAGGGCATAGAACACGGCACGCCATTCCCACAGACCGGCAATTGCCTGGCCCACTGTCGGCGCGAAGAGCGGGGCGACGCCGATCACCAGCATCAGCCGGGACAGGAGTCGCGCGGCGTCCGAGCCGACAAACCGGTCACGGATCACGGCGATCGCCACCACGGAGGCTGCTGCGTTGAAGAACCCCTGCAGCACGCGCAGGGCAATGAGCGTGCCGATGTCCCCAGCGATGGAACAGAGCACCGAGATCACAACGTGCAGCAGGATTCCAACGATGAGAGGCTTCCGCCGCCCGAAGCGATCAGAGAGCGGACCGATGACGAGCTGCCCGACGCCGCCACCGAGCAGCATCCCCGAAAGCGTGAACTGGACCGCCGCCTGGCTCGCCCGCAGATCCTCGGCCACCGCGGGAAGCGACGGCAGATACATGTCCGTGGTGATGGCAGGCAGGGCGGCGAGGGCGCCGAGCATGAGGATGTATTTGATGCCGGGCTTGTAGCGGGGTGTTTGCGCTGGCTGCGCAGGGGTGGAACTCACCTGCGCAACTCTAGTCCTGTGGAGGGGCGCATGGGCGATGTTCTGAAACGTTACGAACCCGGCGTCCGGCACAGGCCCGATAGGGTAGATGGGTGAAACCAGGGGGACCGTACTGGAGGCTGAGCGCCTCCTGGTCGGCTATGCGGGCGCACCGGTGTGCGGGGAATTCTCGGTGAGCGTCAGCGCAGGGGAGGTTCTCGGCGTCGTCGGTTTCAACGGCGCGGGGAAGTCGACGGCGGCACGCACCCTGGCCGCGAGGCAGAACCCGATCTCGGGCGAGGTCAAAGTGCACGGGCTCCTGGCAAACCCCGACGCCGTACCCTTTCGCCGAGAGGTGTCCGCAGTTTTCGATGAGGACCTCTTCTTTCCCTCCCTCACGGTCCGCGAACACCTGCTCCTCGTAGCGCGCGGACACTCGCTGCCCCAACCCGAAGCGGTTGTGGAGGAGGAATTGGATTTCTTCGGGCTGAATGAGCGGGCCGACGTCGTCCCGGAGCAGCTTTCCTCCGGACAACGACGTCGCACCCTCCTCGCTGCAGGGCTTCTGCGCCCGGCCTCCCTGCTCATCCTCGACGAGCCGGAGCAGCGGTTGGACCCCGTGATGCGGGAGGCACTGGGACACCGCATCCGGACAATGGCCGAGGGCAGCTGCGCGGTTGTCCTCGTCACCCACGATCCGCAGCTGCTGACCAGCACCGCCACCAACTGCCTGGTGATCGACGACGAAGTCACGCACTCCGCCCCGGAACGCGGCGCGGCGATCATCGCGGGCTCCTGATGGGCGCGGCGCCCGCACAGGAGGTGAGCTCCGCCGTCGACGTCGTCCGCTTCACCCGGCGGTCCTCGCGCCGCTACAACCGTGCACGAACCTCGTTCGGGGACCTCTTCATCGACGTGTACACGAGCGTGCTTGCACTAGCGTGTGCCGCGGCGCTTGCGACGTCGTTTGTGCTGGCGCTGCGCGGTGAGTTCCTTGATCGAACATCGGCCGGCAGCGGCATCATCCCGAACCCGGTTCTCGTCGTCCCGGACCAGGCGCTGTGGGTGCTGCTGACGTTCGCGGTGCTCGCCGTCGTCGTACTTCTGGGCCGGCGGTTGGGGCCGATCGCGCTCGGCGGGCCCGAGAGCGCGTGGTGGCTGCCGCTGCCGGTCGACAGGCGGCCCATGGTGTGGCGGCCGTTCCTGAAACGGACCGTTGCGGTGGGCCTCGGGACCGTGGTGTTGTACCTGCCGTTCAGCGTCCTGACCGAGCTTGACCGGCCGCTCGCTGTACACGGGTTGGCGGCGGCGACGTTCGGCGCACTCGCCGCGGCCGCGCTTGGGGTAGCTGCGCTGCTGCAGCTGAAAGCGGGCGGGGGAGTCCTGCGGGTCCTTGTGCCTGCCGCGCTCCTGGCGGGCAGCGCTGCGGGGGTGGTGTTGGTGCCGTCAATTTGGACGTCCGTGCTGGGCCTGGCGCTGGCCGTCGTCCTGCTTCGCGTGATCTCACCGCTCGCCGGCACCGTTCCGGGTGCTGACCTGTTGCGTGCAGGCGGGGTATCCGGACACGTTGGCGCCTCAATTTTCCTGGGAAACTCGAACGAGGTACTGCGCGCCCTCAGCAGCGGCGCTCGTTCAGCCCAGGGCCGCGGAGCGCGCTTCTACGCGCGCCCCACCCGACGGCCCGCCGTCGCGTTGCTGCGCGCCGACGTCGTCGCCTTCCTTCGCCTTCATAGGACGCCGACGACGGCGCTCGCCTGGCTGGCCGTGTGCGTTGCAGTGATGCTGGTGGACGGCGGCCTGCCGGTCTTCGCCCAGTTGGCAGCGATTGTGGTCGCCGGCTGTGCGACGGCATCGGGGTTCGGTGCAGTAGCGCGGCGGGCCGCTCTGGTTCCCGAACTCGGCGGACTGGTTCCGGTCAGCCAGACGATGGTCCGCTCGAGCAGGGCCTTCATGCCTGCCGTCGCAATGGTGGCCTGGATGGCCTTGCTTGGCGCGGTGCTCGTCCTCCTCGGCGCGGCCGGACCACTGCTCATTCCGCTGGCGGCGCTCGCCGGTGTGGGAATGGGTGCGGGCTCTGTCCGCGGCGCCACGCGGCCTCCGACGGACTGGACAGCACCGCCGGTCGAAACTCCCTTCGGGCCGGTGCCGCGGGCGCAGTTTGCAGCCTCCCTGCGGGGCGTCGACGTCATCGTACTCAGCCTGATCCCCGTGCTCCTCACGCTGTACGTCGGCACGGTACTCCTGCCGGTACTGATTGCGCAGGCGGTGGTTAGCGGGCTCGTGTTCCTGGTGGTCGCTATGACCGCTTCCAAGGGTGAAGGGGACGTATAGCTGGCCGCTCACCGTGAGCGGGCGGCGTCGTACTTTTATTGAGCATTGAAGTGAAACAGCGGGCTGACTTTACCGCTTCCCCACATTTTCTGCAGGGAAAAAAATAAAACTTCATCAACGGCGTCGGGTTACGTACTAATTCAGCCACGGCCTATATGCACAGAGTCATCTGCATGCTAAAAGCACAACGAAAATATCTAAACGAGTGACTAAATCGCTCTTGAAACGATCCCCGCCAATCTACGCCCGGGATCTGCGTCGGTTGCGCGCTGGCGAACGTTTGATATCGAGAAGGTGACGGCTATCACATACCGTATAAAGAGCGTGACCGCATCACTTTTGGGCGAACTTGTTCAATTTGCCTGGGAGGTATTTACACCTTGCAAAAACACTCGTACTTTTACATCGGCTCCCGGTTCACCTGCCGAGAACCACCATCATTCCCACCTCCCGGAATCCAATCGATTCGGGACGAGAGAAAGCAGTTCAATGGGTAATTCCAAATCGAGGAAGCAGGGGCTCCTCGCACTGTCCGTCGCTGCGGCGGTCGGTGCGATGACTTTCGTTGCTTCCCCTGTGATCGCCGCGCCAAACCCCAGCGGTAAAGCTGAGGCCGGAAAGGCAACCGCGTTCGTTCAGAACGTCGCGGAAGGCGAAAGCTACAACAAGTTCATCGTGACCTACAAAGCGTCGGCTGCAAACGCAAACGCCAAGGGCCGCGCAAATGCGTGGGGCCTCGCTGCAAAGGAGCAGGGAGTCTCGGTCAAGGAAGTCCGCACCCTCGCAACCGGCGCCACCCTGATCTCCTCCAGCAAGCCGTTGGCCGGAGAAGACGCGAAGAACTTCATGAAGGACCTCGTCGCGTCCGGCACCGTTGAATCCGTTGAGCCGGATATCATGCTGAAGCCGCTCCTTGAGCCCAACGACACCCGTTACAACGAGCAGTGGGACTTCACCGGCCAGAACGGTATGCGCACACCCGGTGCCTGGGACACTTCCACCGGCGGCGGCGCCGTGGTTGCGGTCATCGACACCGGCATCACTTCCCACTCTGACCTCAACGGCAACATCCTGCCCGGCTACGACTTCGTCTCGGATGCTTCAGCCGCCCGCGACGGCAACGGCCGCGACGCCAACGCCCAGGACGAAGGCGACTGGTACGGTGCCGGCGAATGCGGCCAGGGTTCGGCTGGCCGCTCATCCTGGCACGGCACGCACGTCGCCGGCACTGTCGCGGCAGTGACCAACAACGCCAAGGGAGTAGCAGGCGTCGCACCGGACGCGAAGGTGGTTCCGGTACGCGTTCTTGCCAAGTGCGGCGGCTCGTTGTCGGATATTTCCGACGCCATTATCTGGTCCTCCGGCGGCACCGTTCCCGGTGTCCCGGCGAATGCTAACCCGGCGGACGTCATCAACATGAGCCTTGGCGGCGGCGGGTCCTGCAGCAGCTCCATGCAGAGCGCAATCAACGGCGCGGTATCCCGCGGCACCTCAGTGGTGGTCGCCGCAGGTAACAGCAATGTGGATGTCTCCGGCTCGCTGCCGGCGAACTGCAACTCCGTTATTGCCGTTGCGGCCAGCAACATCAACGGTGGGCGCTCGTACTACTCGAACTACGGTTCACTCATCGACGTCACCGCACCCGGCGGCGACACCCGCAGCGGCGCTGCGGGCGGCATCCTCTCGACCCTGAATGCGGGTTCGACGACGCCGGCCGGCGAGAGCTACGCCTCTTACCAGGGCACCTCCATGGCCGCCCCCCACATCGCGGGTCTGGCAGCACTCATGGTCGGTGCGAAGTCCGACATCACCCCCGCCCAGGTCGAGGCGACGCTCAAGGACGGCGCACGCACCCTTCCCGGCGGCTGCTCCGGCGGCTGCGGTGCCGGCCTCGCAGACGCAGCGGCCACGCTGGCCCTGCTCGGCGGCGGAACCGATCCCGACCCGGATCCGGACCCGGAACCCTCCGGCAACCTGCTGAAGAACGCAGGCTTCGAAGAGGGCGGCGCGTCCTGGACGTCGAACTACGCCGACACCTTCGAGAGCGGTGCAAGCGCACGTACCGGCAACGGGTATGCGGGGCTGAACGGCTACGGACGGTCCAGCTCCTACACACTGGACCAGTCGGTAACCATTCCGGCTAACGTCTCCGCAGCTTCGTTGAACTTCTTCCTGAACGTCGCCAGCAACGAGGGCACATCCTACGCCTACGACACGCTCCGGGTGCAGGTGATCGACGGGTCCTCAACCAAGACCCTTGCCACCTATTCGAACCGGGACAAGTCGTCCGGCTACGCCGAGAAGGTTCTCGACCTCTCTGCGTACAAGGGCAAGACCGTCAAGCTGCGTTTCCTCGGTGTGGAGGACTACTCCTACGCAACCGTGTTCCGCATCGATGACACTTCGGTGACCACCAGGTAGAGGTCCCGGAATAGAGAGGCCGCCGACCGCACCCCCACGTGCGGTCGGCGGCTTCTTCGGTTATTAACCGGCTCTTCCAGTCCTGGCCGGCCTCGCGCGGCTACTATTCGAGCATGACGAGGAAGAACCTGGTGATCGCCTTTCGGTTGGTGTTCGCGGCGCTGTCCCTTGCCGGCGTCGTCGTACAGCTCACGATCTCGCTGAACTCGGATTTCGGTGCCGTCAACTTTTTCAGCTACTTCACGATTCTCTCCAACATCATTGCCAGCCTTGTATTCATCATCAGTGCGGTCCGCCTGGCACGGAACTATCAGACCAACGACGCCGACGTCGCCATCCGCGGTGGGTCGGTTGTTTACATGGTCTTCGTGGGCGTTGTGTTCAACACGCTGCTTCGCGATGTTGATCTCGGTGGACTGCTGCCCTGGATCAACACAGTTCACCATATGGTGATGCCGTTGGCCGTGCTGGTCGACTGGATCGTGTGGCCGCCCCGGTCACGAATCAGCCTGCGGACCGTCTTCGTGTGGATGATTTTTCCCGTGGTCTATGTCCTCTACTCGCTGATTCGCGGAGCGGCGGTCGGGTTCTACCCCTACCCATTCCTGGACCCGACCGTGCAGCGGTACGGAGGCGTCGCGCTGTACTGCGCCGCGCTGGTGGTGGCGTTTGCGGTGCTGGCACTGCTGGTGCGCTGGATCGCGAACAGAGTTCAGCACGCGGGTGCCGTTACCGCTGGAGGATGACCTTCGAGGTTTCGAAGTCGACCGGCGCGGAGGTGTGTTCGTGAACGATCCTCCAGCCGTCGTCGAACTTTTGCAGGACCCACGTCAGCCGGTTCTGCATGGAACCGAGTTCCTCACCGGTACTGCTGACCTCCCGGTAAGTGATGATCGCGTGCAGGGTGGCCAGTGTGTCCGTGACGGTCGTCTGCACATCGGCGAAATCGACGCCCACGCTCTGCTCGCCCAGCGAGCCGAACCACTCCTCCACGGATGTCCGCCAGGCGGACGCACCTTCGTGGCTCCAGACGACCCAGAGATCGAAGAGGCGGACGCCGTCGTCGTACAGGGAAAGCAAGCCGCCGACGTCCTTGGCGCGGACGGCGGCGGCGTAACGCTGCGGAAAGGTCTCGACCTCGTTCACGGCATTCCGTCGAAGCCGGCCTGACCCTGCACGCCGGCGCCGGGGTACTGGTGGGCGTTGTGCGGGCGGTCATCTTCGAAGGGCTTGCCGTCTTCATCCTGGCCGTAGGTGCGGGGACGGTTGAGGTCGCGCTTGCGTGCCTGGAGGCCGAGGAAGAACATGACGATGCCCTCCAGCAGCAGGAAGGCGCCGATAGCGGCGAGGAACCAGGCCAGTCCGTCAGCCGTGCCGTTGATGATCTCGGCCAGCGGAGCCAGGAGCAGGAAGAATCCGGCGAGAAGTGACGTGCCGCCGATCAGCAGGAGTTTGGTGAAGGTCATGACGTTCCCCCTTGAATAGTCGTTCTTCCATTCAAGCAGCGTTGGTCCGGCAGTGCTAGGCGGCCGGGTGTTCGTGGTCCGATCGTAACGAGACCGGATCCACCAGCGTGCCCGACTGCTCCCGCATCCACCACAGGCCTGTAGACCGCTTTTCCTCGCGGGTGCTGAAGCGGTAGCGGAAAACCCGGGCGCGGATGTAGCGGGGAGGTTCGCCGTCGAACGGGTCGTGGCGGAGGAGTTTCAGGATCTTCGGGTCGGCCTCCAGAAGCTTCACGAGTAGCGGGGTGAACCAACCGCCGTCGGACCCCAATGCAAGGAACCACATCAGCCAGTCCAGCCGCAAATGGTACGGCGCGTACTGCCGGGGCATGCGGCCGGGGTCGCCGGGCTTGCCCTTGAATTCGTATTCGCGCCACCGTGAGCCGGGATTGCCGTCGTCGATGGTGCCCTCGATGATCACCTCGTACCGGACCTTCGTCACGCTCCCGAACGCGCCGTACGCGTTGACCAGATGGAAGCGGTTGAAGCTGGCGTTCATGAGCTGGCGCTTCGCGAACAGGTTCCGCAGCGGTTGCCAGCTCAGGTAGGCGATGAATCCGGCCATCAGTACGACGACGACGGCGAACCACACCGGCGTCCGCCCGTAAGTTGGCTCAACGGTGACCTGGAAGAGGGCCTCGTAGAAGGAATCGGGGACGGCGCCGAACGTGAGGACGATGGTGATCCAGTTCAGCCACGCGAAATTGCCGGAGATCACGAGCCAGGCCTGGGTGGCAATGACGATGACCGCGGCTATCCCTGCTATCGGCTGGGGCGCGAAGAGGAAGAACGGCACCACGAGTTGGGTGAAATGGTTTCCCGCAACCTCGATGCGGTGCAACGGTTTGGGCAGGAGATGGAAGAACCGGCTGGCCGGGTTCGGCATGGGCTGGGTTTCGTGATGGTAGTAGAGGGCTGTGAGGTCGCGCCAGGAGCGGTCGCCGCGAATCTTGATCATCCCTGCGCCGAACTCGAGGCGGAGCACCAGCCATCGGATGGCGAGGAGCGTCAGGAGCGGGGGAGCGACGTCGTTCGAGCCGAGGAACGCCACCAGGAACCCTGCTTCGAGCAGCAGGCTTTCCCAGCCGAAACCGTAGAACACCTGGCCGATGTTCACGATCGAGAGGTAGAGCGCCCACATCACGAGGAACGCGAGCATCGGGAGCCAGGGCGGGCCAGTCTGGGGCAGGCCTGCTATTAGGAGGGCGGCGATGGCGGAGCCGATCCAGCAGGCTCCTTTGAGTAGCCGGTCCGAGTAGCGCCAGCGGAACAGTGTGGGCCCTGCGCGCTTGCCGGCGCGCTCGATGAACCGCGGCGCGGGGAGGAGTCCGCGTTCGCCGAGCAGGGCCGGGAACTGGTTGATGGCAGAGACGAACGCGATCAGGTAGATGGCGGCGACCCCGCGCTGGAGGATCTGCCGGCCTATCTCGTACCCGTCGGCGTCGAGCCAGTCCATGCTTCAACGATTGTTCGGGTGAGTTGCTGCGTCAAGGGGTGTGCTCGGCGTTGCGTGGGTGTTGCGCTTCGGAGAACTGCGAGCCCATCAAGTGTTGCTTCTTAATTGCCGCTTGCGTTTGCTGGCTTCGCCGAGGCGCATGAACCAGAGCCAGATGGTTGCAAAGAGAAGGCCCCCAACTCCATAAATAACAACGTCGACAAATCTGACTGGTTCGACCCAGATGGCGCGCATTCCTAGGGTGAGTGCGGCCCAGATCATGCCGAGCATCAGAGCAGTGCTCCAGCGCGTCCGGCTTCCTGTCGGGCTCGGAGCCTCGCTGTCGTTCTCTTTACTCGTCATATATCTCCCGGTTGTCTGCGGTTCCTTCCCAGCGATTCAACCAGCAGCGGGCGTCAGGCCGAAATCATTTGGAAGCGGCCGGGGAGCGTGTGGATAAGAGCCGGAAGCTGGCCGGCCTCCTGCGTTACGATTCATGCATCGACCGCGAACTGGGTCGCGGCACTAGGGGGAACTCGCCATGAAAAAGTCTCTTCTCACTTCCTGCGCGCTCGCAGCAACCCTGTTGCTGGCTGGCTGCGGCGGCTCCAACGAGTCGTCGCCGGACGCCGGATCTTCCGCACCCTCCACAGAGCCGACGACCACGGCGCCCGCCGAGCCGGTCAGCAAGGCCGAGCTTGAGGCGCGGGTAGCAGGTGTCAAGGATGTGTTGGGCGACCCCCTCGAGGTTGTTCCGACGGATCAGGCGGCAGCCGGCATGGAGAAGTTGAAGTCCGCACTGGAAGGTGCCGAAGTTGAACCTGCCGAGTGCAAGGACCAAGCTCTGGGCAACATGGCGTCTTCGGGTGAAGTGGCTTCGCAAAGCGTGGCCGGCATGGGTGCGGCAAACGAATCGGGTGGGATCCTGGTTGCGGTCCTACTCGATGGAAGCACCGAAGACGCTCTCGAACAGGGTTTTGGCACAAACCGGGAGGCACTCGAAGAGTGTTCGTCGGTAACGATGACCATCGCGGGCACCACGGTAACCTCCACGACGGAGGAATTGCCGCAGCAGCATATCGGTGTGGATTCGTTTGCCCTCCTCACCACCCAGGAGCTGGGCCCGGAACAGATGATTCACACGCTGATTGTCTCTGCTCATGCCGACGGTGTGATCGTCTCGGTGCAGACCGTAGGAGCCACCAAGCCTGATGCTGGGGTGCAGGAGCAGCTCGCAGACATCGCTGCGCAACTGCTTGAGCCAAGCACAAAGTAATGCCAATCGCAGACCAGTCGGGCGGGTCCGAGGCGGAATCGCAGCGTAGTACGTTCCTCACCTTTCATCGGCAGCTGCCGCAGCCTCTTCGCGGTTTCTACATCGCTTTCATGGTCGCGTTTGCCTGCACATGGCTGACCATCCTCTTCTCGGCTGTGCTGCAGAACGGTGTTCTGCTCACGGCGGCGCTGTGGCTCGCCGGCGCGCTGGGGTTGTGCGGATTCCTGGTCGGTCTGTTCATCATCACCAACTTCCGCGGATCGCTCCCGGTCATGGTGAAAGCAATGAAGAGCTACAGACCAATGGGAATTGATTACTCCCGCTCCTTCATCGCCACCCCTGGCTACCTACGAGTTGTGGCCGTCGCGTTCATGGTCATTGGGGTGTTCTTCATTCAGGTGCCATTCAATCCCGCCTTCCAGGAGCTGAGCCCGTAGCCGAGACGCTTGGGGGTTACCTTCGCAGAAGATGCAGGCGTTGCAGGCAATGCAGGCAACGACTACAGAGCCTGCATTCTCCGGGAAGACATATGGTCGACCCGATCAATGAGCGGTGGAACTTAGGAATAAGGAACATGAGAGCAACAGCAATAGCAGCAGTACTGACAACGGCGGCGCTCGCCCTGGGCGGCTGCGGCGTCGGGAATGAAAATTCAGGCATCGAACCGGAGGCACGTGCTGGAGCCCCGGCACGTGCGGATGGTTGCATCGGCGGGTGGGAGGGGTGGTGGAATTCCACACCCGTTGACGGAAATGACGAGCACCTGCCCCAGCAGACAGTCACACTCCTGACTGACACAGGTCGCGTCATCGACACCTTCGACCGTTCCATGAACCTCGCCGGCGATGCCGAAACCACCGGCGTCGACTATCAGCCGGAAGTCGACCAGGCCTGGCCGGCGAACTCTGTCGTGGTCGTCGATGCCAAGACCGGCGAGATGATCAAGATTATTCCCATCGAGCCGGGAACCAATGTGTGTGGCGAAAAGCCTTGATCCGCTGAACAGGCTAGCCGGCACCCGGCCGGATGAACCCCGATTCGTACGCAGCGATCACAGCCTGGGTACGGTCCCGGACGCCGAGCTTCGTGAGAATCGACGCGATATGGCTCTTCACCGTCTCCACACCGAGGAACATCCGCTCCGCAATTTCCTGATTGTTGTACCCGCGCGCAAGATTCTGCAGCACTTCGTTTTCGCGAGAACTCAACCCAGCGCTCCCAACGAGATCGTTCCCAGCCACGCCGCCATCCCGTTGACGGTCAGCAACCAGCTGCCTCAGCTTCGAGGGGAAGACTATCGACTCACCGTGGGCAACCGCACGCACCGTCTGAATGAGTTCCTCCGGCCGTGAGCGCTTCAGCAGGAAACCGTCGGCGCCGGCTTTGAGTGCATCGTAAACGTAGTCGTCACTCTCGAACGTGGTCAGGATCAGAATCCGCGGGGCATGAGGCAGGAGCCCGGAATTGGCCACGAGCTGCGCTGTCGCCTCAATGCCGTTCATCTGCGGCATCCGGACGTCCATCATCACCAGGTCCGGCTGCAACCGGCGAACCTGTGACCAGACTTCCCTGCCGTCGTCGGCCTCGACCACCACATCGAGGTCCTTCTCCAGGGACAGGATGGCCGCAAGACCGGACCGGATGAGCGGCTCATCATCCACGAGCAGGATCCGAATAGTTTCACCCACGGGCACTCCCAAGAAGGGGAAGCGAGACGTCGAGGGTCCACTGGCCGTCCGCCGCACCGGCCCGCACGCTTCCGTCCACCAGCCGTGCCCGCTCCCGGATGCCGTCCAGGCCCCGACCGCCACCCGCCGAAGATGAAGAAGAAGTCGAACCCACAGGGTTGCCGAGCACCAGCTGTAGAGAGCGTTCATTGCGCAGGACCTGAAGCCGGGCTTCGCGCGGAGACGCGTACTTCAGCGCGTTGGTCAGCCCCTCCTGCAGGATCCGGAGAGCGGCAGCCGAGGTGGCCGGAGGCAACCCGGCCAGCACGCCGTCGTCGTAATCGGTCACCACAACAAGCCCCTGCGAGGTGATCCGCTCCAGCACGGCGGGAAGCTCCTCGAGCCCCGTTTCGGCACCCATGGAGCCGGAGGAGCGCAGGATGCCGATCACCCGGTCCAGCTCAGCCAGTGCTGCCCGGCCAGTCTCAGCGGCGGCGTGCATGGCGCGTGCGGCGGCATCAGGATCGGTCGCCAGGAGCCGCTGCGCCGCCGTGGACTGCAGTGTTGTGACGGTGAGGGCGTGACCTACGGAATCGTGCAGCTCACGGGCAAGTTCGTTGCGGCGTGCGGCTGCCCGTTGCTGCTCTGCCTCGATCGCGAGCCGTTCGGCGGCGTCCGGGCCCACCATGCCCTGTGCCCAGTGCGGCAGCGCCGACCCGGCGAGAAGAGTGAAAACCGTGATCGCGACGCTAAGGCCGAGGGTCCAGAGCACCGCCGTCGTCGTGTCAGCGAAAGGGACGACGACGGCGGCAAGTTCCGCGACATCCTCCATCCGGCTGGTGAGGAAAGAGGCGGCGATCGTAACGACGAGCGGGACAGCGACCACCAGCGTCACCAACAGGAGCGATCCGGTGAGCAGGTGCACCACGTACCAGGCGGCGCCACGCCAGCGCCGGGCGGGACGGTCTACGCCGATGGGCTCCGGAAGGTCGACTGCCAGCAGCTCCCGCACGGCGGTCCGCTCGAGGGCACGGGTGGCCGCAAGGCTCGCCGGTACAGCCAGCAGCGCGACGAGGAGCACAAACGCCACGGCCGCTGAGCCGGGACTTACTGACGCCAGCTGCGCCGCCCAGATGAAGACCGCGAAATACGGCACGGCAAGCAGGGCGCCGATCATCATGAACACGAAGTGCCTGGCAATGCGGGCTGTCCGCCTGGGTACGCGGCCGCTGTCCGTCATGGGCCTATTCTTGCTCATCAAGGACCTCAGGCGGACTGCCCGCAGATGCCGCACTCTCCGCGTCGCTTGAGGAAGTAGGCGAGCGTCGCCGCCGCCAGCAGCGGACCCCAGACGATCCAGAGGAAGGCAGGCGCACCGGTGGCCCAGTTCTCGGCGTCGAACGGGATTCCGCCGGTGATACCAGCGGTGAAGAGGCGGATGATCTCGGCGCCCGCGGGCACCACAACGACCGAAATCAGGCTCGCCGGAATAACGGCCAGCAACACGGGCACTGCGCGCCCGCCGACGAACGGAACCCAGCGCGGGAACACCGACCCCCAGCGCTGAATCAGGCCGAGCGTCAGCAGGGTGCCGAGCAACGCCATCGAGGCCAGGCCCAGGCCGGCGTACACCATGCCATTGGCCTGCATCTCGCTGAGCATCTCTGTACTGATTCCCAGCGGAATGCCCGCAGCCCACGCGAACCGGGTGAGCGCGTAGGCGGCCGGGATCGCCGCGGCGGCAATTGTCACCGGCTTGCCCCACCGCCGGGCTGCCGTAGCCGTGAACCAGTTAGTGCCGCGTCCGCAGGCGAGGCACTCGTCCATGCTCCGGCGAACGACGACGACGGCGGTCCACACCCACAGCGCAACACCGGCAAGCATCGCGGCCTGATGCCCTACTATCGGCCAGTGGAAGTCGATGTCCAGCGAGCCGGGATTCGTCAGGAAGCTGATGAGCAAATAGGGCACGTAACCGAGCATCGTCAGGAGGCGGCTGTCGACCACGAGCAGGAGCGCAATGCCGGCATAAACGACAGCGAACGTCACCGCCGCGCTTGCGAGGAGCCGGCCCGGCCGTCGTCGTGCGTGGACTGCCAGGGCGAGGGCACCGCCGAGTACCGCAAGGATTGGTAGCATCCAGTGCAGTACGTCGCCGAGCGGTCCGTTGAGAGGTGCATATTCGGCGGGCGCTGCCGGATCTGCCAGCGGCAGCCGACCGCCAAGTACGACGACGGCGGCCGCCCCTGCCGCGTAGGCGAAGGCTGAGATTGAGGTGATGAACGGGACGGCGGGAAGCAGCTTGGCTGGGCGTTTCAAGGATTGCTGAGTCATGACTTCAGTCTTGTTTCGCGCTGACCTCCGCGAATCCCTCCCGCGGATGAGCGGCATCCCCCATGCGGGGGAACTTACGTGCACCTATGGCGGCTTCCACCGCGGCGAAGTCGCCGTAGCTGCACGAAAGTTCCGGATTACGGGGTGTTACGGGGTTTTGGCTGCCCGGGGCTCGATGGTGATTGAGGTGACCTCCCGCAGCTTCGGCGCAGAATGGTCCTTATCGTCAACAACGCCGGTGTCCCAGCGGAGCAACAGGCCCTCGGGTGTTACCTCGAGGCTTGCGAGGTTGTTATCGAACCACGGGCTTTTCAGTGTTGACCAGTGAAACGGTGGATGAGGAATGAATCTGGCGAGCATACCTCCCACGGGCCCGGCAACCCGCGTGGACCCGAGGGCCGCGACCCAGCGCAGCGCCGGCCGCAACGGGTTGCGGATGGGGGAGCAGACCGCCTGAAGCACGCGGGACTGCATGGGCTGGTCCACCTCCTCGATGTAGGAAAAGTGCACGTCACCGGACAGGAAGGTCACCGTCTCCGGAGCTTTACCGCGGCGGCCCTGGGCAACTTCTGTGGCCATGGCGGCAACCGCGCGGAAGGTCGAAGGGAAGGCAGCCCAGTGTTCAAGGTCGATGGCCTGCCGGATTCGTTCGCCCACAGCGGCAACGCGCTCTCCCCAGCGGCCGTCGGCAAGCACGGCGTTCCACTCCTCGATATGGTGCAGCCCACGCGGTAACAGGAACGGCAGGGACGTGGCCACCAGCAGATGGCGGCGGTCGCCCTGCATCCGCTCGTCCAGCCACTGCAGTTCCTTGCTGTCCAGCATTTCGCGCTTCCCGGGTTCGAGGACGCGCGCCGCCCGTGAATCGAGCACGATCAGCCGCACGTCACCGAAGTCCCGGCAAAAACTCCAGCGGTACCGTTCAGGATCCCGGTCGGCTTCCTCGACCACGGCTTCAAGTACCGGGCTTAGTTCCAGTTCGCCGGGGCCGCGGTGGGAGACGATGGCCTGCCAGATTTCGTCGTCGGCCCTTTCTGCGGGCGAGAGGTTACCGAGGTGCTGGTACACCCAGTAGGACGCAAGCCCGGAGACAATCCGGTCCTTCCACCAGGGGATGTTCTCGACCTTCCGTTTCCAGAGCAGCGAGGAGTTCCAGTCGTCGCGGATGTCGTGATCATCGAAGATCATGGCGCTCGGAAGGGTGGACAGCAGCCAGCGGATGGCGGCGTTGGACCACGCGAGCCTGTAAATCTGCGTGTACTCCTCGTAGTTGCGCAGTTCAGCGTCCAGCTTGGTGGCGATGCCGCGGTCGTCCCTGATGAGCTGCAGCATCTCGTTGCTCGGAATGTCCGCGTACACCTGGTCTCCGAGGAACGCGATCAGGTCCGGCTGCGTGGACCCATCGCGGGAGGCTAGATCCAGCGCGAAGGCCAGCAGCGAATCGACGCCGTGGGTCTTGTGCGCCGCGAGGTCGTTGGCCTCGCTGGTCCTGCAGGATCCGAACGACAGCCGGAACGGGCGCTCAGGATCCACGGTACGGATGGTGGAAGGCGGGAAAGGCGATCCTTTCTCGGGCCACACCTGCTCGTTTTCGATATGCACGGTGTAGGGGAGCGTGATTCCAGGTTCCAGCCCGCCGATCTCAACCAAGGCGTAGTGATGTCCATGGACCGAGAACGTGCGGGCATCCCACTCGCGGTCGCCGGCACAAACAACGACGACGCCGGCCACCCCGGTTTCCACCCATATGCTCGCCGAGGTCTCGTCGACGAACCGCAGCAGAGGGCCGAGCACCAGAAGATTGTCCATCGTCCATTTCTACCCGGGTTCGCGGCGGGAGCGCTATGGGCGTGTTGAACAGCTAGTGCGGAAGGTCAGGCCGGCGGTCGAGGGGAACGATACTCCGTCGGCGAGAGTCCTGACCATGCCTTGAACCTTCGGGAGAAGTAGAGCGGATCCTTGAAGCCAACGGCCGCCGCTACGTTCGAAACGCTCATCGACGTCAGGCGGAGGTAATCTGCGGCTGTTGAAAGTTTGATGCGGGACACATACGACTTGGGACTGACACCTACCGCCGCGACGAAACGTCGATGCAGGTTCGCCGGCGAGGACGTTGCCCGGGAGCACATGTCCTTGAGCGTAAGCGGCTGGTCCAGGTTCTCGGCGATCCACGCGAACAGGTCTTCGAGGTCGGCGTTTTCGGTGCCACGGCTGCCATCCGAGTCTGCCCCGGAACCCAGGATTGTTCCAAGGAGTGCGAGCAATTCCCCGGTGACGAGCGGGGACTTCTGAGGATCAGCACTTTGCTGCGCGTGGGTCAGGACGGAGATGAACCTGCGGTAAGTGAACGGAATATCGAGCGGAACTACAGGCTGGTCAAGACGCGTGAAGTCCTCGTGGAAAGTACTGGCCGCAGCGCCGTCGAAATGGACCCAAAGCCAGTGCCAATTGCCCCGGCTCGGTGCCCAGTAGGCGTGTGGAACTCCGGGAGGCAGTAACACCGCTTCTGACGCCGATGCCACAAACGGAACGCCACCGACTTCACCGCTGATGTCTCCATCAACTACCCACACCAGAAGATAGTCGGTAGGTGCATCCCGCCGCACCGGTGGAATAGGCAGGTTCGTGAAGGAACCGGAAGCCCGGAGCTGGAGAAGGTCGCTGAAGGCCACACAACTAATGATAAGAAAATCCATGCTGATGAGACAGCGCTCTATGTCATCTGGCCGCGCGGCGAACCACGATTGAGGGGTACCCATCACTAGGAGAGGATGACCAAGTTGCCTGACCTGGCCACAACATACCGGCTCACCGAGCAGCAAGTAACGGACTACCACGAACTCGGCTTCACCGTTGCGAAAGCGCTCTTCAGCGCAGACGACGTCAGCGAATGCAAGGAGTATTTCGAAAACCTCGCCGAGAAGGGCGAACCGATCGAGGGATTCTGGAAACCGGGCGAAGGGGTAGACCCGCTGGCACGCTATCCCCGGGTGATGCATCCGCACCTTTTCGACGAGGGCAGCAGGAAGCGCCTGCTCGATCCCCGTGTTAAGACAGTGCTGACCCAACTCATGGACGATGAGCCGATCGCCGTACAGACGATGTACTACTTCAAGCCACCTGGAGCACGGGGACAGGCGTTTCACCAGGACAATTACTTCCTCAAGATCAAACCGCAGACCTGCGTGGCCGCCTGGTTGGCCGTCGACCGGTCCATTCCGGAGAACGGAGGACTTCAGTTGTGCCCGGGAACGCAGCACATGGAGGTGGTCTGCCCTGAAACCGCGGACTCAACTGAAAGCTTCACTCAAGATTATGTTCGTCCGCCGGAGGGGCATGATCCGGTCAAGCTGGAGCTTGAGCCGGGGGATGTACTTCTCTTCAACGGCAGCGTGGTACATGGTTCGGAGCCCAACCGCACCGAGGATCTGTGGCGCCGCTCCTTCATATCGCACTACATGCCCGCCTCCGCTTCCCACGTCGGAAAGTGGTATGTGCCGGGCATGATGGATTTCGACGGTGCTCCCGTAGTCAAGGAAAGCAACGAAGACGGCGGGCCTTGCGGCTCCGAATTTGATGAGCCGATGATCCACTGAACCGCACATATTCGGGCTGAACTAGGCACTCCAGGTGACGTACTCCGCCCACAGGCGGTCGACGTCGTCGTTCTCCCCGGCCGCTTCCCGCAGGAGGAGGAGGCCCGTGGATTCGAGGTGCCGGCGCATCGCGTCCGCGGCGGCGTCGGCGTTTCCGTGTTCGACGGCGGTGAGGATTGGGAGGTGCTCGGCGTACACGTCCTCGAGGGACCGGGATTTGCGCATGGTGGACATGCCGACAAGGCGCGTGGCATCGCGCAGGTTCTCGATGATCCGGATGGTGTGGCTGTTGCCGGCGAGGTCCAGCAGGAGGGCGTGCAGCCGCTGGTCGTGGAGGAGGAACGCACCCTCATTGCTGTCCTGGACCGCTTGCTGCATAGCCTCGCGTTCAGTTTCCAGCGCTGCGCAATCCTCTGCGGAAGCCCGCCGCGCCGCCTGCGCCGCTGCCGGTATTTCGAGCGCCAACCGTACGGCCATGATTTCGACCAGCTCCCGCGCACCGGGCAGCACCACGCGGAACCCCCGGTTGCGCACAATGGACACCATGCCCGTCTCCGCGAGCCGGAGCAACGCCTCGCGGACCGGGCTGCGCGAAACGCCGAGCCGATCCGCCAACTGGTACACCGAATACAGCTCGCCAGGCACGAAGGTGCCGTCCCGGATGCCCTCGCGCACGGCGTCGATGGTGCGCTCGGTCAGGGACGGTGGGCGGGGAGTGGAAGGCATGTCACCAGAGTAGTAGCCAGCGCCCCCCTCATGGGAGTAACATGTTACCTATGGCGACGACGCTCACCGAACCCCGTTCCCTGACCGCAGAGCTGCAAGCGCGCGGCGTTGCCGACGCCCGCGCGGACGCCACGTCCCGCGCCGTGTACTCGTCCGACGCCTCGCTGTATCGGATCCAGCCCGCCGCCGTCGTCTTGCCGCGGCACATCGACGAGGTGCTGACCACCCTCGAGGTGTGCCGTGAGCGCGGCGTTCCCGTTACGTCCCGCGGTGCAGGCACGTCGATTGCAGGCAACGCCATCGGCCCGGGCGTGGTGATCGACTTCAGCCGCCACCTGAACCGGGTTCTGGAGTTCGACGCCGAAGCGCGCACTGCGGTCGTCGAACCCGGCGCAGTCCACGCGACGCTGCAGAAGGTGGCGCTCGCGAACGGGCTTCGGTTCGGCCCGGACCCTTCGACGCACACCCGCTGCACCGTCGGCGGAATGATCGGCAACAACGCGTGTGGCTCGCGCGCGCTGGCCTATGGGCGCACCGCAGATAACGTGACGCAGCTCGACGTCGTCACCGGCTCCGGCACGCGCCTGCGGCTGGGGGCTGAGGGGGCGTCGTCGTCGTCGGAAACTGACGCATTGCGCTCACTCGTGGCTGCGAACCTCGGCACCATCCGGACCGAGCTCGGGCGGTTCGGGCGGCAGGTTTCGGGATACTCGCTGGAGCACCTCCTGCCTGAGCGCGGGTTCGACCTGCGGCGCATGCTCGTGGGCAGCGAGGGCACGCTCGCGGTGATCCTTGGGGCCGGCGTTCGCCTCGTGCAGGACGCGCCGCACAAAACCATGGTGGTGCTCGGCTTCGGCAACATCGGCGAGGCGGGCGACGCCGTCACCTCCGTGCTGCCCTTCAAACCGACGGCGTGTGAGGGGTTGGATTCGCGGATTGTCGAGGTGGTCCGCACCCGTAAGGGGCCGCAGGCCGTGCCCGAACTTCCCGGCGGCGCCGCCTGGCTGTTCGTCGAAATCTCAGGTGATGACGCGCTCGAGGTCGCCTCCCGGGCCGCTGAGGTGAGTCGGATCGGCGCCGCCCGGCATACGCGTATCGTTGAGGATCCCCGTCAGGCGGCGGCGCTCTGGCGGATCCGCGAGGACGGCGGCGGACTGAGTGGGCGCTCGCCGGCGGGAGCCCCCGCCCACGCCGGATGGGAGGACGCGGCGGTTCCGCCGGAGCGGCTCGGCGACTACCTCCGCGAATTCGATGAGCTGCTTCTTGCCCACAACCTCACCGGCTTCCCGTTCGGCCATTTCGGCGACGGCTGCGTGCACGTCCGCCTGGACTACCCGTTCCAGAACGACGACGGCGCCGCCGCCTTCCGCGCCTTCCTCACCGACGCTGCGAAACTGGTGGCGTCCTATGGCGGCTCACTCTCCGGCGAGCACGGCGATGGTCGCGCCCGCAGCGAGCTGCTGCCCTACATGTACACACCCGATGCGCTGGCACTGTTCGGCAAGGTCAAGGGGATCCTGGATCCGGACAATCTCCTCAATCCGGGCGTCCTTGTGGATCCCGACCCGTTGGACGCCAACGTCCGTGTCGCCTCCGCTGGGCCCCTGCGTTCGGGGTTGGCGTTCGGCTACGAGCACGACGACGGCGACTTCAGCCAGGCGGTCCACCGCTGCACCGGGGTGGGGCAGTGCCGTGCGGCGCATCGCGATAACCAGACCGTGATGTGCCCGTCCTACATCGCGACACTTGAGGAGAAGGATTCGACCCGCGGGCGCGCGAGGGCGCTGCAGGAGATGATCAACGGGAGCGTGACCGGGGGGCGGTCCGATGGTCTTCCTCCTGGAAAGCCGAACTGGCGGGCACCTGAAGTGCACGATGCGCTGGACCTCTGCCTTTCCTGCAAGGGCTGCGCCTCCGACTGCCCCACGGGAATCGATATGGCCGCCTACAAGGCCGAAGTACTCCACCAGAGCTATAAGGGGCGGTTGCGGCCGGCGTCGCACTATTCCCTCGGGTGGCTGCCGCGGTGGGCGCGATTCGCTTCTGTGGCGCCGCGGGTGCTGAACTTCCTGATGCGGCTACCTGGGGCCCGGCAACTCGGGTTGCGGGTTGCCGGGGTGGATTCGCGGCGGAACATTCCCGCGTTCACTCCGCAGACGTTCCACAAGTGGTTCCGGTCCCGGGCTGCTGGTTTCTCCGGTGATCGTCCCCAGGTACTGCTGTGGGCGGATTCGTTCACGGACAACTTCTCTCCTGAGGTTGGTCAGGCTGCGGTGCGGGTGCTGGAGGGCGCCGGGTACGAGGTGCTCATACCCGAGAAACCGGTGTGCTGTGGGCTGACGTGGATCTCGACCGGGCAACTCGATGGAGCCCGGAAGATTCTGCGCTCGTCCGTATCGGTGCTCAATGAATATGTGGAACAGGGCATTCCCATCGTTGGGCTCGAACCCTCCTGCACAGGGGTGCTCCGGTCGGATGCCGTGGAATTGCTCGGCCGCTCAACTGCCGGTCCGGTTGCCGGTGCCACTTTCACCTTGGCCGAGTTGCTTGCGAAGACACCCGGCTACACGCCGCCGTCGCTGGCGGGAACCACCATCGTCGCGCAACCGCACTGCCATCATCATGCGGTGATGGGTTGGAGTCCTGACGCTGCTCTGCTTGAGGGCGCCGGTGCGACGCTGCAGAAGCTTGGCGGCTGCTGCGGGTTGGCCGGGAACTTCGGCGTTGAACGCGGGCACTACGAGGTGTCCGTTGCGGTGGCTGAGCAGCAACTCCTGCCGGCGGTTCGCGCAGCGGAGGACGACGCCGTCGTACTTGCCGATGGCTACTCTTGCCGCACCCAGCTCGAGGATCTCAGCGAACGTCACGGTATCCATCTGGCACAGCTGCTGGACCGGCGGCGGTAGCTTGGGCTGCTGCCATCTGGCGCAGCTGTTGGACCGGCGGTGGTCGCTCCTGCCTTGTCACTGCACGCGTGCGGCAGCGATTCCCACTGTCTGGTGTGCCGCCGGGGGTCGATATGCCTCTCGCGAAAGTGCAGGCATTGCAGGCATTGACGGCAGATTGCAGGCAACAGCAGCAGAATGCAGGCATGCCTGCACTGCAGGCAGAATCTGAAAGCACATAGGTGGTCAGGCGCACGGTGGGTTCAGGGGGTCGCGCGAACACCGCATGCCGATCAATGCACCTGCTCAGATCGGCTCGCGCAGATCCTTGATGAGCGGCCCGACCATCTGCTCCATCGTTGCGAACCGCAGCGCCCTATCCCGCATTGCAGCCAGGCGGGCAGAGCGCACGAACATCAGCCGTGCCAGCCGCCGCGACTGGTTCTGCGCCGCCTCGACGCGCCGCCGCCGTCGTCGTACATAAAGGTCGAGTGCGTTCGGGAGGTAGCAAGCGTCAGTGCGGGATAGCTCGTCCGCCAGTACAGCCGCCGATTCCAGTGCCATCGACGCGCCGATCCCCGCCGTCGGAAGGAACGCTGCCGCGGCGTCACCCACCAGCGCTACCCTTCCCTTCACCCACTTCGGTGACCGCACGTCGGCCATCGGCCAGAGGTAAAGCGGCTCATTCTCCGGTGGAAGACCGTCCACCAGTTCGGGCGCGCCGTGTTCTGTGAGCAGCGATGCCACCCGCGTGGACCGGCCGCCGGCTCGCAGCGTATCGAGCGGCGCTCCGGCGATGACGCACAGCCGGTCGCGGCACGGGTAGGTGCCGAGGAAGCTCCCGGCACCCCAGTGTTCGGTGGTCGCGCCGGGCCGAGCCAGCGATGGATCCGCCCACCAGACGTAGCAGCCCCAGCCCGTGTGCCGGTCGGGCACGCGTCCGAGGGTGAGGTCGCGCACACGGGAGTGGATGCCGTCCGCGCCTACCACCAGGTCGAAGGTGCCCGTCGTCCCGTCATCGAACGCCACCTCCACCTCGTGGGCGGACTGCCACAGCGAGGCGATCCCGACGCCGTCGCGTACGTCGATCGCGCCAGCGGCGGTGCGCGGTTTCCGCAGGAGTGTCAGCAGGTCCTCGCGCGGGATGATGCCAAGATGCCCGAAAGCGCCGATGCTCTCCGGCATCGCAGAGGTCAGCAGTGTGCGCCCGGACCCGTCCCGCCCTGTGTAGGACTCCATCGGCTCACTCGCGGCGACGAACTCCTCGTGCACGTCGAGCGCATGGAAAACCCGGCTCCCATGCGGCCACAGGGCGATCGCGTAGCCAAGGTCCGCGTCGTGAGGCCGACGGTCGACGACGACGGCGGCCTCGCCCCGCCGCGCCAGCAAGCCGGCCAGCGCCAGGCCTGCAATGCCGGCTCCGACAATAAGGATGCGCATGATTTTCGTCCTAACGGGTCAGCGGGAAATGAGTCCGCGCAGCAGCGCCGCTATCGCCGGTGCGGGGTCGGCGTCGGGCGCGGGATGAACCAGTCGACTGGTCAACAGCCCATCGATCAGCGCGAGCAGATACTGCAGATGCGTCTTCGGATCGTGTGAGCCAAGAGTTATGAGCGCGGGCATCATCCAATTCGCCAGTTCGGCGCGGCCCTTCTCGGCCTCCTCACCCAACTGCGGCCGGTTGCTCGCCTCCACGAACACGGCGTGGCGCGCGAGGGTAAGCGAACGGTGCTCGCCTGTGAGCTTCTCGACGAGGCGGCCGAGGGCGGAAGCGAACCCGCCGACGTCGTTCTCTGTTTCCTTCGAAAGCGCCGCCCAGACAGCCATTTCCCGTTCGAGGATCCGGTTCAGCGCGGCGGTCAGGAGGGCGTCGCGGGAGCGGAACCGGTTCGACGTGGAGCCGAGCGGCAGCTGGGCCGCTGCATCAACCCCGCGGTGGGTCAGTTGCCGTACCCCGCCCGCGGCAAGCACCTCGATGGCGGCGTCGAGAAGAAGCTGTTCACGCATAGACAGAACACTACACCCGTAGTCTAGAATCACTACACATGTTGTCGAACCTGCCTGTTGGTTTCCTGCTGACCGTCCTGATCCTCGGGGTAGCGACCGTCTGCGCGCTGTGGCCGAAGCGTGCACAGGGCCCACTGGGCACCAGTATGTACCTGGCTGGAATGGGCGTGAACGAGATGCCCCTGGTCGCTGCACTTTGGGCGGTGCCGGGGACCGTGCTGACCCTGGCCGACGACGATCCACTCACGCCCGGCGGGATCCTCGGTGCGGTGATCCTGGTTGCGGCCTGGGTTGGCCTCGGTGTCGTGGCGTACCGCGCCGTGAGGTCAGCCGATGTGCCGGAGGCAGCTATGCATGCGTCGCTCGGTACGGACTGGCGCTCGGGTGTCGAGCCTGGGCGGCCGAACCTGCTGCGTGCCTACCTGCTTCCCTTCCTTCGGCGGCGGCGGGACGTTGAGCGCGTGCGGAACATCGCATACGACGACGGCGGCAGGCGGCACCTGCTCGATGTGTACCGGCATCGGTCCCGGCCCCAGGGGTGCCCGGTGTTTGTCCATTTCCACGGTGGACATTTTGTTTCCGGGGCGAAGAACCGCGAATCGCTGCCGCTGCTTCACCGTCTCCCGAGCCGTGGATGGCTGTGTGTGAGCGCGAACTATCGGTTGACTCGCTTTCCCGATTACGTGGTGGATGCGAAGCGGGTCCTGGCCTGGGTGCAAGGGCACGGTGCGTCGTATGGTGCGGATCCGTCGGTGGTGTTCGTGGCAGGTAATTCCGCCGGCGCCTATCTCGCGTCCTTCGCGGCGCTGACTCCGAACCAGCCGGAGTTTCAGCCGGGCTTCGAGGGCGTCGACACGTCAGTTACCGCCGCCGTGTGCCAGTACGGGTACTACGGCAGGACGGCGGGGGACCCTCGCAGTACTCCGGCCGCGCACGTCACTGTGGATGCACCGCCGTTCCTTATAGTGCACGGGGATCGGGACACGATGGTTCCGGTTGAACGGGCCCGCGAGTTCGCTACTGAACTGAAGGCAGCTTCCCGCGAGCCCGTGGTGTATATGGAGCTGCCCGATGCCCAGCACACGTTCGATTACTTTAACTCTCTCCGCGCACAGCTCGTGGCCGAGCGGATTGAGGCGTTCGCCGGGTGGGTCCGGAGCCGCGCGGACGCGAGGTAGGCAGCCCGTACGTCAGCCGAGGACGACGTCGCCCGCTTCGGTGATCCGCCAGCCCGGGTTGTGTGCGATCTCCCAGACGACGCCGTTCGGGTCCTTTACATGCGCGTGAAAGATCCCACCGAACTTACCCTGCTGAGGCTGCTTCAGGATGTTGGCGCCGGCTGCAGCCATCGCGCCGACCGTGCGGTAGACCTCCTGCGGGCTGGCGACGTTGTGCGACAGTGTGATCCCGGAAATACCCGGCGCATGGCTGCTGCCCTGGTCCTCGGCGAATTTGCCTGCCTCGAACAGACCAAGAAGCAGGCCGGGGGCAACCTGGTAGAAGATGATTTCGTCGTCGATGTCCAGCAGTGCGTCCCAGCCGAGGCCCTCATGGTAGAAGCGCCGCGCCGTCTCAAGGTTGGGTGTGGCAAGCGTGATGAAGTGCAGTTGCTGGTCCATGGGGTTCCCCTTGCGTCGTTGCGGCACCGATGGCAAGCCTAGCTCTGATCATCCGACGGCGAGTGACGCGGGACTATCGTGAAGCCGGCGCAACCGTGGCCGCCACAAACATTCAGGAAATGGTTGGCGAAGACGCGGATAGTATGTAACATTTCACATACTATGTGGCATAAGCCACAAGGGATCACCGCCGGGCTGGCCGTCCTCGGCCGGCGGACGACGACTCAAGGAAGAGGCGCATGGACACCCTGGTAAGCATCAGCGACGGGTTATGGAACCCGATGGCCTACATGGCGCTGGGGGTGGGGCTGTTCTTCACCCTCCTCACCGGCGCCGCCCAGTTCCGGCTCCTGCCGGAAACATTGCGGCTAATCTTCAAGCCCAAGAACGCCGACGACGGAGGCATCTCGCCCCTTCAGGCGCTCCTCCTGACCATTTCGAGCAGGGTGGGTGTCGGTAACATCGCCGGCGTCGGAACGGCGATTGCCGCGGGCGGCCCGGGAGCACTGTTCTGGATGGTGGTCTGCGCCCTGTTGGGTGCGGCGAGTGCTTTCGCGGAGTCAACCCTCGCGCAGGTCTTCAAACGCAAGATCAACGGCGAGCACCGTGGCGGGATGCCGTTCTACGTGAAGTACGGGCTGCGGATCAAGTGGCTGGCCGCGTTGCTGGCGGTACTGACAGCGCTGGGGTATGGGTTCCTCTTCCCGGGCGTTCAGTCCAACAACATTGCGGCGAGCATGGAGACGGCGTTCAACATTCCGGTCTGGATGACTGCGATCATCGTGACCGGCCTTCTGGGGTTTGTGATCATCGGTGGGACAAAGCGCGTTGTCGGCGCTGCCCAGTTCATGGTCCCGATCATGGCTGTCGGGTACATCCTGACCGCCATCGTCGTACTGTTGGTCAACTTTGACCAGATCATCCCGACTCTCGGACTCGTCCTCTCGAGCGCGTTCGGCATGCATGAAGTGTTCGGCGGGATCGCGGGCGCGGCTGTCGCATGGGGTGTCCGGCGAGCGGTGTTCTCCAATGTTGCCGGCGTGGGTGAAGGAACGTACGGTGCGGCGGCGGCGTCGGTCAGTCACCCGGCGAAGCAGGGCCTGGTGCAGGCATTCTCGATCTTCATCGACACCGTTGTAGTCTGCTCGGCGACCGGCCTGATGGTGGTCATGACCGGCTCGTACAACGTCACGCGTGATAACGGCGATCCGATCGTCACCAACGTTCCCGGCCTTGAAGCCGGCTCCGCTTATACACAGGAAGCTGTGAGTGATGCGCTGCCGGGATTCGGTCCGGGCTTCGTCGCGATTGCTCTGTTCTTCTTCGCCTTCACCACACTGGTGGCGTTCTACTACATCGCGCACACGAACATCGTGTTCCTGGCGGGCCGCGAATTGGGTCCGGTGCTGAGTTGGGTGCTGAAGATCGGCATGCTCGCGATCACGTTCTACGGCTCCGTCGAGTCCGCGGCAGTCATGTGGACGATCGGCGACATCGGTTACGCCTCGCTGGGCTGGATCAACATGGTGTGCATCCTGCTGCTCGCGCCGATTGTCCGGAAGGTCATTAAGGATTACGACCGCCAGCGCCGGACGGGCGCGGACCCCGTTTTCGATCCGCGTCCGCTTGGCATCAAGGGGGCCGACTTCTGGGTGGAAGCCACTCCGTCGGAGACAACAGTCGGCTCGCGGCGCGGGAGTGCGGACGAGGACTGACCCCCGGTCTTCCCTTTGAAGTAGAGCCCGACGCCGGTGTCCACCTCCGGCGTCGGGCTTTCCTCTGGCTTCCTAACCGTTGGGGCGAAGCTGCGCCTCCGCTGCCTCGCGGTGCCCGGGTTCGCCGGATTCGAGCGCAAACAGCGCATAGTTCAATGGTCCAGCGGCGATCAGCTCGCTGCATCGTCCTGCGAGGTTAAGTTCGATGTTTCCGGTGAGTTCGCGGTACGCATCGACGGTCGCGGCGAACTGCTCCGGCGGCGCGATTATGAACTGGTACATGAAGTCGAGCGCCGGATCGCTGACCCTGGCGGTGGTCCAGTCCAGCGCTGAGACTATGCGGCTGCCTTCATCCAGCAGCAGATGCGCCGGGTAGAGCTCGCCGTGGGTGAGCACGGTGCGTTGCGGCCAGAGGTCGTCGTCATCAATCCAGGTGCGCCACACGTTGACGAGATCGGGGTCGACGTCGAATTCATCCAGCACCCGGTCGAGGTCGTCAGTCCACCGTTGCTGCACCTGTTCGTGAGTCTCGGACGGGATGCCGGCATCGGCAGCCTCGATGGTGTCGAGGCGGTGTAGGGACGCGATCACCTCCGCAAGCGATCGAGCGTACTCGGGCGAGGCGACGTCGTAATGCCAGACCGGCTGCCCTTCATCATCAAGCGTCAGTCCTGGCCTGCCGGGCAGTAGAGGATAGGCGATGAGCTCGGGCGAGCTGATGCGCCAGTCCGGCACCGCGATGGGCAGGCGCGGGCCAACGAAGTCGAGGATGCGCTTCTCCTCTACGATCTTGGCGGACACATCCGCCCGCCGCGGTATCCGCAGCACCCAGGCCTCGCCGGTTTCCGTACTGGTCGCGAAGGCCACCCGGTAGTCCAGGCCGGCCTCGTTGAACCGGATGGTCGCCGGGTCCAGGGCAAGTCCGTGCTGCTGGGCGAGGTCCGCAACGGCATTGGCTGTGGGGTCGGGTGTCATGCCTTCGATTCTTGCACCCGACGACGCCGGCGGGCTCAGCTTTTCGCAGTTGCCTTGCGGGCGCTCGGCGCTGTTCACCCCAATCCTTTCCGGCCTGTCCTCCCGGGTGCGCGCGGCTCTATGTCGTCGCTGGTTTTCGCCTGCACTGCAGGCAATGCATGCAACGAGAGCACCGCAGGCGAAACCCTGAGAAGGATAAGGACCCCAATTCACCTTCAGCCGACTGGGCTAGGGCAAATAAGACGGCAACAGAAGACAGAACTCAGCCCGCCGTCGTCGTTGTCCTCCTCACCCAGCCGACGGCCGGCGCGATGTGCTCGATGACGTTGCGGAGGAGCTTCGCGTTGTAGTCGACGCCGAGTTGGTTGGGGACGGTGAGCATGAGGGTGTCGGCGGACTGCACGGCGGCGTCCGCGGCGAGTTCTTCGGCGAGTACGTCGGGTTCGCCGATGTAGCTCTTGCCGAAGCGGGACATGGCGCCGTCCAGCACTCCTACCTGGTCGCGGCTTTCGCGGAGGGCGCTGAGGGCGAAGTAGCGGCGGTCTTCGTCGTCAACTATCGGGATGACGCTGCGGCTGACCGATACGCGCGGTGAGAAAGAATGCCCGGCGTTCGCCCAGGCGCCGCGGTACAGCTGGATCTGTTCGGCCTGGAGTTGGTCGAAGGGAACGCCGGTGTCCTCAGTGAGCAGAGTGGAGCTCATCAGATTCATGCCCTGTTCGGCGGCCCATACGGCGGTCTTGCGCGTGCCGGCACCCCACCAGATTCGTTGGCTCAATCCGGGGGAGTGCGGCTGGATGGGCAGGAGCCCGGAAGCCTGCCGGGTGTCCGCCTCGGCGACCCCCGCGCCGCTGATCGCATGACGGAAGAAATCGGTGTGGCGGCGTGCCATGTCGCCGGATTCTTCGCCCTCGGCCGGAACGTACCCGAAGTTGGCGGCGCCGTTAAGTGCGGGTTCAGGTGACCCGCGGCTGATCCCGAGTTGGAGCCGCCCGCCGCTGATGAGATCCGTCTCGGCGGCTTCCTCTGCCATGTACAGCGGGTTTTCGTAGCGCATGTCGATTACGCCGGTGCCGATCTCGATCCGGCTGGTACGCGCAGCTATTGCGGCAAGCAATGGGAACGGCGCGGCCTGCTGGCGAGCGAAGTGGTGGACACGGAAGAATGCACCGTCCACTCCGATTTCCTCTGCCGCAACGGCGAGGTCGATGCCCTGCAGGAGGGAATCGCGTGCGGTGCGCGTACGCGAACCCTCAAGGGGAGACCAGTGACCGAAGGAGAGAAATCCGATGCGCAACATGTCCGGCACAACCACGCACGACGGCGGGACATTCCGCGGGAGCACTCAGTAGCTCCCGGACGCGCCGCCGCCCGTGAAACCGCCACCGCCGCTGATCGATGATCCGGATGAGTTCGCGGTGGTGCCCCCGTACAGTGACGGATTCGCTACGTACAACGGCAGCCAAATCACCGGACTGGTCACCGCGTTGTCCTTGCGGTGGCTGTAGCGATATTTTCGGTATGCATCGCGTTGGGCGTCGGTCAACTGAAAGTCCGGATCGCTTAGCTCGGCCGCCTGAATCTCCTGGTCCGCAACACGACGTCGACGGCGCGAGTCCACCACGACCAGCCCGACCACGAGCCCGATGAACACAACAAGCCCGCCAACGATGCTGACCGGAAGGACCCAGGCATACGGGTCCTTCGGTGGTTCCTGGCCCTGTGCATAGGTGTAGATCTGGCTGACCGCGCCGGTGAGGCCTTCGGCGTACTGCTCGTCGCCGAACGCGGGCTCGAGGACATCCTCGATGACGTCCTCCGCTTCATCATCGGAGAAGCGCTCGCGGACGCCGTCGGCTGTTTCGATGCGCAACTCGCGCTCGCCGGTATCGGCGACCACGAGTACGCCGTTGTCCGCGCCCTCATCTCCAACACCCCAGGTGGTGGCGACTTCGCGGGCGTAGTCTTCGATCGATCCGGAGGCGCCGTCGACGGTGAGTACCGCCACACGGGCTGCGTCGGTGCTGCTGTTCTGCTCCTCGATCAGCGTGTTGAGCTCCTGCTCCTGCGCACTGGTGAGGACATCGGCGGAGTCCAGGACGTTTCCCTGGCCTGGTGGTTCGGGCACCGCTGCGGAACCCTCGTCGCCGCAGCCGGTGAGCACCAGCAGCAGCATCGCACCTGCGAGGACTGCACGTTTTGGATGCAACACGAGAGTCTCCTTCGAGTCCGGTTTTCTCCAGCGTAACGAGGTCCTCGGCGAAGGAAATCGGCCGGAAGGACTAATCCGTCCGACGCATTGAATTCCGTTCGTCGGACGGACGAAGCGATCTTGCCTGCACCTCCGTATGTATATATGCTGTGTATATACATACGGAGGGCCCATGGCTACAACGAAAGTTTTCAGAAACAACCAAACCCAGGCTGTGCGGATACCGAAGGCGTTGGAGTGGCCGGATTCGGTGAAGGAAGTGGAAGTGATCCAGGCGGGCTCAGCTCGGATTATCTCCCCGGTCGATATGGTGTGGGATTCGTGGTTTGCCGAGCCGGGAGTGGACGCCACCTTTCTGGCTCACCGTGACCAGCCTGAAGATCAGGAGCGGGAAGCGCTGTGACGCTGAAGTACCTTCTGGACACCAATATATTGATCCACGCCCTCAGGTATAAGCCGGAGGTCCTTCATGCCCAGTTCAATGAGCATGCCGGGCGCATGGCACTCTCTTCGATTGTGCTGTCCGAACTCGTCTATGGGGCGGAATTGTCTGAGCGGGTAGAGGGAAACTTGCGGGTTGTCGAGGGATTGGCAGCGAGGTTGTCGGTGCTGGATTTTGATGCCTCGGCCGCTCACCACACGGCACAGGTCAGAGCTGCTTTGAAGCGGTCGGGCAGCTCTATCGGACCGTATGATGCGATGATCGCCGGTCATGCGCGTTCCCGCGGATTGGTGGTCGTAACCAATAATCTCAAGGAGTTCACCCGTGTGGCGGGTCTGCTCACGGAGGATTGGCTGGCTGAAGGTGATCCAAGTCGACGGTAGCTGGATTGTGTTCCGCCCATCCTCAAGCGTTCTGCGTGCTCCAGCTCGCCAGGAAGTTCAGCGCCTCTTCAGCGGGGCTTGCAGGTTCCACCGTGTACGTCACGATGGTCAACCCGGGATCGCCCGGCAGCACCAGGGACTCCCCGGTCACCTCGAACTCGCCGACCACTGGATGGCGCAGCGTCTTCGTGGCCGTGTAGTGGAACTTCACGTTGTGCGAAGCCCACCACGTCCGGAACTCCTCGCTGCGCGTGGACAGCTCACCGACGAGGTCCGTCAGGCCGCGGTCGTACGGATTGGAACCGGCTTCCAGGCGAAGCGCCGCAACGGAATCCCGCCCGATCCTCTCCCATTCCACGAAGAACTCACGCGATCGGGGATCAAGGAAGGTATAGCGGGCGAGATTGAAGGAGGTCGCGCCGTCGTCGTACGCGTCTGAAAACAGTGCGCGGCCGAGGCGGTTGGAGGCCACGACGTCGAACCGATTGTTCCGCACATAAGCGGGCGCATGGATGGTTTCGAGAATGCGCAACACGCCCTCACGCACCCCGGTTCGTGCGGCAGCACGCGGCCGTGGGCGGGTCCCGGACGTGGTCACACGGCTGGGCGCCTTAGCCGCGTTCGCGAGGTTGAACAGGTAACCGCGTTCCGCCTCGTCGAGCTGAAGCGCCCGGGCCAGGGACTCCAGCACGGAGTCGGACACCCCGCCAAGGTTCCCGCGTTCAAGACGTGTGTAGTAGTCAGTGCTCATGCCGGCGAGCATCGCCACTTCTTCACGGCGCAGGCCCTTGACCCGGCGTCGTCCGCCGTAGAAGGGGATCGCCGCCTGTTCCGGGCTCAGCCGTTCGCGGCGCGTTGTGAGGAAGGCGCGCACTTCGTCCCGGTTTTCCATGCTTCAACGGTACGACGACTCACGGCCCGCCAGGGAGGGACTGGCAGTACCGGGACAAGCCGTGACTCCCACGCCAAGCTCCCAAGGGTGTTTGATTGATAACAGTCCGCACGATCGATCTGAGGAGATTTCCTTGCCCACCACTGTTTCCGCATACTCCGCACCATCCGCAACCGAAGACCTCATCCCCACAACCATCGAGCGCCGGGACGTAGGGCCCGATGACGTCCTGATCGAGATCAAGTTCGCAGGCATCTGCCACTCGGACATCCACACCGTCCGCGGTGACTGGGGCGCGCAGCAGTATCCGCTGGCACCCGGGCACGAGATCGCCGGCGTCGTCACGGAAGTCGGCGCCAACGTCACCAAACACGCTGTCGGTGACCGCGTGGGCGTGGGCTGCATGGTCAACTCCTGCCGCGAGTGCAAGAACTGCAAGGCCGGCGAAGAGCAGTACTGCCTCAAAGGCATGACCGGAACCTACGGCGCTGTTGACCGCGACGGCTCGATCACCCAGGGCGGCTACTCCACCCACGTTGTGGTGGCTGAGGACTTCGTGGTCCGCATCCCCGAGGGCATCGAGCTCGACGTCGCCGCGCCCCTTCTGTGCGCGGGCATCACCACGTACTCGCCGCTGCGGCACTGGGGTGCCGGGCCCGGTAAGAAGATCGCCGTCGTCGGCCTCGGCGGTCTCGGCCACATGGCCGTCAAACTCGCCCAGGCGATGGGTGCTGACGTTACGGTGCTGTCCCAGTCGCTGAAGAAGCAGGAGGACGGGCTCCGTCTCGGTGCCGACCGCTACTACGCCACCAGCGACGAGAACACCTTCGCTGAACTGGCCGGTTCCTTCGACCTGATCATCAACACGGTCAGCGCCTCGATCAACATCAGCGACTACCTGGGCCTGCTCTCGCTCGACGGTGCGCTTGTGAACGTCGGTGCTCCCGCCGAGCCGCTGCCCGTGAACGCGATGGCGCTGATCGGCGGACGCCGGTCCTTCGCCGGATCAGCGATCGGCGGTATCCGCGAAACCCAGGAGATGCTCGACTTCTGCGCCGAGCACCAGCTGGGCGCAGAGATCGAGGTCATTCCGGCCGAGAAGATCAACGAAGCGTACGAGCGCGTCCTCGCCTCCGATGTGCGGTACCGCTTCGTGATTGATACGTCGACGCTCTAACCATTCGTCGCAGGTTCAAACCGAAACCTCGGCGTGTCCGTTGAGACACGCCGAGGTTTCGGCTTTAAGGCCCGTCAAACCTGCACGGGATCGTTCAGGAGTAGCCGGTGCTACGGCGTCGGCCGCCCGAGGGTGAAGGTGAAGCTCCACTCGGCGGTGGCGCCGTCGTCGAGCACGTACCCCTCCTGCGCTGCGGCGGTAACAGTCACGGTACCGCGCGGCTTCCGGTGCGTTCCGGCTGCAACAACCTCGCCGTTGACCAGGTAGTCCACGCCCTCGACTGCGGGAATCGTGTAAGCATCCCGCCCGAGACCCGGCCGGTCCACGGACGTCGGCTCCGCAGGAACCACCTCGGTGGCGTAGCTGAGGCCGAAGCCCAGCGGCAGAAGCATGCCCTCGCCGTCGGCTTCGGGAATGTTGACCGGCAGCTTGCCGGTCGGATTCACTTCACCGGTCATCGCGCGGACAACGCCGTGGAAATTCACCGGCTTGACCCCGTAACTGTTCAGCACGGCGTCAGCGCCCGGGAGGACACTGATGTCGTACGGGTTGCGGGTAGCGATAACGACGACGGGCGTCCCCGTCTCTGCGAGCGCAGCCACCATCTGTTGCTGGGCGGTGTTGCCGGTCGCGTTGTACGAGGTGAAGACGACGACGTCGGCATCCTCCGCCGCAGCGACCGCACGTTCGCGGTACGCAGCCGAAGGCGAGCTGCCGTTTTCGTAGTCCTCAGTAACAGCGAAGCCCTTGTCCAAGAGCATCGGCCCAACCAGTTCCGGCCAGCCCGAACCCGATCCGACCATCAGCACCGACTCGTGCCCGTCGAGCGGCAGGACGTCGCCCTCGTTGCGCAGAAGGGTGACGGCGCGGTCCGATATGGTGTTGGCCGTGGCGAGGTGCTCAGGGTTACCGACGACTGTGTCCACGGCCCCGGGATCAGCCATCGGCTGCTCGAACACTCCGCGCTTTACCTTCCACTCGAGGATCCGGCGGACCGACTCATCGAGGCGTTCCTCGGTGAGCTCTCCGGATTCGACGGCGGCGCGAACGCCTGCGAAGGAGGCGTCGACGTCGGGCGAGTTCAGGAGGATGTCCGAGCCGGCCTGGATGGCCATGACGGAGATCTCCTCCTGGCTCCACTGAGCGGTCATCGCGGCCATGTCGAGTGCGTCGGTGGTGACCAGTCCCTCGAATCCCATCTCGTCCCGCAGCAGTCCGGTGAGGACCTTCTCCGACAGGGTGCCCGGCATTTCCGGGTCGATCGCCTCGACGATGATGTGTGCGGTCATGACCATGTCCACCCCGGCGTCAATCGCGGACTGGAACGGCTGAAGGTGCTTGTTCAGTGTTTCGCGGTCGTAGGTGACGATCGGCAGGCCGTAGTGGGAGTCCACCGAGGTATCGCCGTGGCCGGGGAAGTGCTTGGCTGAAGCGCCGACGTTGTTGGCCTGCATGCCCTCGATCTGGGCGACACCCAATGCGCTGACGGTGTCCGGGTCCTCACCCATGGATCGGATTCCGATCACCGGGTTGTCCGGGTTGGAATTGAGGTCCAGGACAGGAGCGAAGTCGACGTTGATCCCCATGGCCCGCATTTCCGAGCCGAGGATCTCACCCTGTGCGCGGGCCAGTTCCTGATCGAACGTGGCGCCGAGGGCCATGTTGCCTGGAAGGACTGTGGCGGGCGGCCCGATGCGGGCAACGAGTCCGCCTTCCTGGTCGATAGTGACTGCCAGCGGAATGCCGCTATCGTCCAGGGCGACTTCCTGCAGGCCGTTGGACAGGCCAGTCACCTGCTCCGGGTTGTTCGTGTTCCCGGACCAGGCGAAGTAGAGCACGCCACCCAGATCGTACTTCTCCACCACCTGAGCCGGGGTGTCGACGCCGTAGCGCGCCTGGTTATTGGCCTTCATCGACGTGTCGTTCGCCGATGACCCGTACACGTGTGTCCAGGTCATCTGGCCGATCTTCTGGTCCAGGGTCATGTCGGCGATCATCGCGTCGATGTCGGGCGCCGCCGTCGTCGTAATGGGGGTGTTGGCTGGGACGTTGGTCGGGACGGTTGCGAAGGCTGCGCCGGTGCCTGCCATGAGCAGCGCCGAGGCGGCCGCCGTCAGGACTGACGCTCTTCTGCCTAGTTGTTTGTGCATCTCTTACCTTCAGTTGTGGGCTTCATCGCCCGGTGGTGGGGGTGGTGGGTCAGGAGTTTTAGCGGCGTACTTCGGAGAACCCGTCAGCCTCAAAGGCGTCAGCGTTGCGTTCGCCGTTGAGGATGGTGCGGTTGCCGTCGTGAACCTGGATGTTGTCCGCGAAGACGCCGCGGCCAAGGGTGTTTCCGTCGGTGGTGTAGCGCCAGCGGATCAGGTGCTCGCCCACGGGAAGCGTGGCCGTGGCCTTGCCCCAGGTGCGCTCGCCGTGGTTGTTGTAGGTGCCATCCGTCTGCGCTCCGGATACTGAGAACGGCATGAGCGACCAAGTGTCGCCGCCATCGGTAGAGGTCTCCAGCGCGAAGACGTCCGTCGCCTCGTTGTCCGCGAAGACTTCGAAGGACAGCTCGGCTTCGTTGTGGACGGTCACGTTGGTCTGCAGCGTGGCCTCGGAGCTGTTGGCAGCACCGCCGAACCAGGCTGTTGGGCCCTTTTGCGGGTTCACGGCGAGGGCGCCGGCGAGACCATCCGCAATCACCCGTCGAGCCGGGTTGTTGGAGCCCCAGGTCCGGCTGGGATGCACGCGGTTGGTCAGCAGGATCGCGAAGGACCGTGAGGCGTAGTCGATGACGATCGACGTTCCGGTGTATCCCGTGTGGCCCGCCGCCGATGGATTGGAGAGGCCGCCCATGTACCACATCTGGTTCAGCTCGAACCCGAGACCGTGCGCGTTGCCGGGGAACTCCTCGTTCTCGTTGTGCAGCAGCTGCTCAACCGTGCTCTGCTCCAGGATTCGAACTCCCTGGTAGGTGCCGCCGTTCAGTAGTGTCTGGGCCAGCACGGCCATGTCGCCGGTGGTGGAGAAGATCCCCGCGTGACCGGCAATGCCGCCGAGGCTCCACGCGTTCTCGTCATGGACTTCGCCCCACACAACGCCGCGGTTGGGCGTGGCCTGGTATTCGGTTGCCGCGATCCGGTGAAGCTTGCTTGCGGGCGGGTTGAATTCGGTGTCCGTCAGCCCGAGGGGGCCAGTGATCCCGGTTGCCAGCGCCTCATCAAGCCGCTGGCCGGTAACCTGCTCCACCAGCACGCCCAAGGCGATCAGGTTGAGGTCGCTGTAGGTGTAGGCAGTTCCGGGTTCGTCATCCGGAGTGGTCTCCATAACGGCCTGGATGCGTTCGGCCTTGGTGTCGTAGGCACTCCAGAGCGGCAGCCACGGTTTCAGGCCCGAGGTGTGCGTGAGCATCTGCCGGAGAGTAATCCCTTCCTTGCCGTTGTTCCCGAATGAGGGGACGTAGGCGGCATACGGCTGGTCGAGGTCCAGGCGGCCCTGCTCAACCTGCTGCATGACCAGTAGTGACGTGAAGAGCTTGGTCACTGACGCGAGATCGTAGATGGTGTCCTCGGTGGCCGCGATCTGTTCTTCGGCGGGGAGCCTGGTGCCGTCGCCGTCCGCGTACAGGCGTGAGAATCCGCTTGCATGCGTCCCCACGATCCGCCCCTGATGGGCCATCAGCCCGACGGCGGACGCATACATTGGCCGGGTGTCCGCGTCCGCGGGATTTGCGTACGCTTCGATCTGCTTCCAGGCGGCGTCAATGGTTGAGGTGTCGTGGATGCCGACGGCACGGGGGTTACCTTCGACCAGGCGCGTGTTGGCCGGTGAGAACCCGTCCAGGGGCATGTCGAACCTTCCCGCGGCGCGATGGTCTGCGCCGTTCGTATTGCGCTGGGCTGAGCTGGCTGCGTCGTTCTTGTCGGCGTAGGCTACGCCGCTGACTCCGCTGAGGACCATTCCAGTGATGGCAAGGACGGCGCCTGCCTTGTATCCGGTCTGGCGAGGGGCGCGCATCAGCGGCGTCCGGGGTAAAGGAGGAAAGGCCGGGTGTCGCGGACAAACTGGCCGAGTTCGCGGCCCCAGGAGCCGATGATCCTCTCAGCACTCTCTCCGGCGTCGATCTGCTCGGCCGCGCGTGCCGACCCGCTGAGCAGGCCCATCCAGCGGCCGCCGTCGCCGCGCCAGTCGAAACCCGGGTAGAGCCGCTTTGCCTCGACGAGCATATGGATGCCCACCTCGAGGGCTTCGACGACCTCATGGTCGTTGATGTGCACCTGTACGCCTGCGCAGATCTTGCCGACGTTCTTGGACAGTGTCGGCTGGAAGTACGCCTCACGGAAGGTGACGCCGTCGAGCCCCTTGCTGTTCAGGGCCTCCGCCCACTGGTAGTCCACGTACGGGGCGCCGATGAGTTCGAAGGGGCGGGTGGTGCCGCGTCCCTCGGACATGTTGGTGGCCTCGAACAGGGCGGTTCCTGGGTAGAGGGTGGCGGTTTCCGGCGTCGGCATGTTGGGGCTGGGGAGGATCCAGGTTGCCCGGTTGTCCGGGACGATCCTTTCCCGCTTCCAGCCCTGGACCTCGACAACTTCGAGTTCGATGGGCTCGAGGCCGGCCTTCGGGAGGAAGACGGCATTGAAGTAGCGGGCGAGCTCGCCGACGGTCATGCCGTGCTGCAGTGCGATTCCGAGCTTGCCGACACCGGACTGGAAGCCGTCCTGCAGCACCGGGCCGCGTGCCTGGCCGCCGATGGGATTGGCTCGGTCCAGGACCACAAAGCGGCGTCCGCTCTGCGAAGCTGCCTGCATGGCATCCCACATGGTCCAGATGTAGGTGTAGAAGCGGGCGCCGACGTCCTGGATGTCGAACACGATGGTGTCGACGCCGGACTCCTCGTAGAAGCGCGCGTAGGTCGCTACCGATGCACCGTAGGTGTCGTAGACAGTGATCCCGGTGCGGGGGTCAACGGAGGTTTCCTCGGCTGCGCCGTCCTGCGCGGTGCCGCGGAAGCCGTGCTCGGGGCCAAAGACGGCGCCGACGTCGACCCCCTTGCCCGCCATGTCATCGACAATGGTGCGGAAGTTGGCCAGGACACCGGTTGGGTTGGTGATGACGCCGATTGTGCGGCCGGCGAAGACGTTCCAGTTATCAGCGGCAGCTACATCGGCTCCATTGACCAGCGTGTGCTTGTTCTTGTTCTTGGGCTCCTTCGCGGCGGCGCTTGGCGCGAACGGTGCGGCGACAGCGGCGACGGCGCCGAGTCCCGAGGCCTGGATCAGGCTTCTTCTGTTGATAGACATGGGGGGTGCCTTTCGATGGGTGTAGAGGCGTAACACTTGATCGGCAGTATCGTTTCAACCGGGCGTGCTGGAGGTGGGCTTTTAAAGGGCACCTGCTGCCGGTTTAGTTGAAGCGACATGTGAAGGTGATCTAGATCACTATGAAACCTATGCCGACTTAGGGGCTTGAGTCAACTAAGTTCTGGGAATTAGTTCTTCTTGCGGGGAGTTCAGTCCGTGGTGCGGTCCTGGGCGGCACCCTGTTGATTCCGTGCAGGTCTGCCCGGGGGTTGCGGCGTGTTGCTGAGGGCACGCCGAGTTTTCAGCGTCTCAGCCGGTCAGACATGCACGGAATCGACTGGGATGAGCCCATTTCCAAGGTCGTTGAGGAGCGCAAGGCCACGGAGTGCGAATCGCTTCCTAAGCGCGCGGGAGGGTGATTCCGAGATAGATGGAGTCCGCGTAATAACCGAAGGGCGGCACTTCGGTGTAGCCGGCCGACCGATACACGCTGAGGGCGGCGGGCTTTGCTCGGTGGTCTCGAGGATCAGCGCGGTGGCGCCAGCCGCTGCCGCAGAGGCCTCAAGCCAGTTCAGGATCAGCCGCGAGTAGCCGTTGCCCCGTGAGGATTCGACCACGTACATGCGCTTCAGTTCGGCACGGCCGTCGTCGTGCAGACGCCAGCCTCCCATGGCTATCGGCTCCTCGCCGTTGTACCCGACGGCGAACTCACCCCGCGGCGGCGTGAACTGTTTGCGTTCAATGGGACTCTCGTCCGGCGATCCGAAGATCAAAACGTACTCGGCCTGCACCTGTGCGACGAGGGTGATGACGTCGTCGTGGTCGTAGGGCCTGGACGTGATTCTCACGGTCTCAAGGTACCGTGTGGGTACTGGCGCAAGGAGTCGGCGTGACTCGGGTACTTATATATTAGTGCTGTTATATTAGTGCTGTGACGAATTCGAATGATCCGACAGAAACCAGCTCAATTCGTCCTC
The DNA here is from genome assembly GCF_054511355.1 of Arthrobacter tecti. Taxonomy (NCBI): domain Bacteria; kingdom Bacillati; phylum Actinomycetota; class Actinomycetes; order Micrococcales; family Micrococcaceae; genus Arthrobacter; species Arthrobacter tecti. The sequence continues at coordinate 62,466 of NZ_JBTNCT010000005.1, read as the reverse complement.
TGAAGCAGCTACTCGCTGGCATGGACGACGACATCGCAGCTGTTTACAGTGCGCGCGGCGTCAAAGGCGTGCGTCCGCGATACAGCATGGCCTTGATCCGGCTGCGTCACTTAGGACCAATGACTGTTCGCGCACTTGCGAGCGAGGTTGGTGTCACTCATTCGGCGATGAGCCAGACCGTGGCAGAGATGAAGCGCGAAGGTCTGATCAGCAGCGCTCCCGGCGCCGATGCTAGGACCCGCGAAGTCTCACTGACCTCCAAGGGCGAAGACCTCGTCCCCTTCCTCGAGACAGAGTGGCGGGCAACCGAAGCAGCTTTCGACGACCTCGATTCGGAGTTGCCGTACTCCTTCAAACAAGTAGTGAGTGACATGGCCGATGCGTTGCAGGGACGCTCCTTTCGTGACCGGATTTTTCAGCATCTGGAGAGTGGACAGCCGGAATGAGCATCCTCGATCGGTCACTCGATACGAGGCCCCTCCGCTCCAATCCACACTTCCGAAGACTATGGATTGGAATTTCGCTTCAAACCCTTGGCCGTCAGATCACGGTTGTCGCGGTTCTCTACCAGGTATGGGAGATGACGCAGAGCTCTCTCTGGGTTGGAATTGTTGGGCTGGTCTATGCCTTGCCGATCATCATTTTCGGGCTGATCGGCGGATCGCTGGCGGACTCGATGGATCGCCGGGTGCTGGTTCTGTGGACAACCATCGGGGCACTAGTGGCGGCCTTGCTTCTCGCCCTTCAGGCCCTCCTGTCCGCAGGTTCCCTGCCGATACTTCTGTTGCTGCTGTTCGCCCAGAGTGCGTTCACGTCTCTCGGGAGCCCTGCCCGCCGCACTTTCGTTCCGAGGCTCCTACCAACCGAGCAGGTCGGGGCAGGGATAGCTCTCATACACGTCAGTTTCCAATTGAGCATGTTGATTGGCCCGGCCATTGCCGGGCTGTCCATCGCCTGGCTGGGCGTAGAAGCGTGCTACGCGCTCGAAGCAGTCGCGTTTTGCGCCGCGATCTATGGTGTGGCGAGCCTTCCCTCGATGTGCCCACTCGGGGAAGCTGGCAAGGCGGGCGTTACGGGCTTGAAGAACGGGCTTCGATTGATCGTTCGGCGTCCAGAACTGTCGGGGTCTTTCCTCAGCGATTTGGCGGCGATGCTTTTGGCCATGCCCGTGGCTCTGTTCCCTGCGATGAATGAGCAACGCTTCGACGGCAGCCCCCAGACACTGGGATTGTTCCTGTCAGCCATCGCGGCCGGTGGAATCGTAGCGAGCGCTTCGTCCGGCATGATCAACCGGATTGCCCATGCCGGAAGGGTTCAGTTGGTTGCAGCTGCGCTCTGGGGTGCGGCCCTGGCAGCGGCGGCCCTGGTAAACGGTCTTTGGGCCACACTTCTGTTTCTCGCCCTGGCAGGTGCAGCGGACACCATTTCGGTAATCTCACGGGGAACAATCCTGCAGGTGGCCACCCCTGACGCCTATCGCGGCAGGGTGAGTTCCGTAGAGGGCATAGTCGGTGTTGGTGGACCTGAATTGGGGAACCTTCGTGCAGGAATCTCGGCAACCCTGCTCTCGCCGCAGCTGACCATGGCGACCGGAGGCCTCGCGTGCGTGCTGTCCATCGGCATCATCGCCCTGACCAATCCGGCCCTGCGCAGGTTCACGATGAAAGATCACTCGCAAGAAGAGTAGTGGCAGGGCTCCGAGGGTTCTCTACAGACCAGTGGGGTTTCGTCAGGTGATCATCGCGCGTAGAGTTCCCGCATGGCTGGCACACTGACACGTCCCCGTAATGGCAAGCTGATCGCCGGAGTCTGCGCAGCTCTGTCCGCCGGATTCGGCATCCCCAAATGGCTCGTCCGGCTCGGGTTCGTCATCTTCGGGCTGGTGGGCGTTGGAGAGCTCGTTTACATCATCCTGTGGATCGTCCTGCCGAAGGCTAGCGCCTAGTACAGGCCTGGTCTCAGGGCAACAAGCATGAGGAACTGGCTGTGGGGCGCCCTTGGAATCATGTTCTTGTGCCTGGGACTAGGCACAACCATCGTCGGCTTCCTGCAGCCCGGCGTGACATGTGCAGGGGAAGATAGCTCCGCAGGATGTCCAGCAACACCCCTTTACTCCAGCCTGCTGGCGATGGGACTTGTGCTGGTTACCGTGAGCATCTTCATCTTGGTGCGCGCCGGAAAGACGCGGAAGCTACCCTCGGATGCTGCCGGCCCCTTCCGGGCGTATGGGCCAATCCGCTAGGTTTCAGCCACCGAACTTACGTTTAGTGGTCCCGCACGCTGCGGTTCCGCAACAGCACTACCGCTCCCAGAGCGATTGCAAGCAATCCGCTCAGCGCAACGGCGATCACCCCAGCGGGTGCGCCCGTGTCGGGGAACCGGTCGTCCATCAGGTCGCCGGGTTTCCTCGGCCCATCGGGATCGCCGGGGTTACCTGGATCGCCTGGATCACGCGGGTCGCCCGGGGATCCCGGGCCCGGAGCGCCGTCGTCATCGCCCGGTGGGTCGATCTGAGGCGGCGTGACAGGTTCCTCCGTGACCACCACCGTGACGGTCTGGGACGTGCAGGCCGGATCCGGCTGACGGTCATCACATGCCTGGACACTGAAGGTGTAAGTGCCGGGGGTAGTGGCAGCTCCGGTGAATGAGCCGTCCGGATTCAGGCTGATCCCCGGCGGAAGCTCGCCCGCCACCTGCTGAACGGTCACTCGGTCGCCATCGGGGTCGCTGACTTCCAGTGGCTGCAGCGGCATCCCGACTTGGACGTTCTGCTGTTCGTTTACCGGCACATCGGCGAAATCGGGCGCGTTGTTCAATACGGTGACCGTCACCGTGGCGGTGACCGTTCCTCCTTCACCGTCCGAGATGGTGTAGGTGAAGCTGTCCTCGCCGGCAAAGGCGTTGGCGGGAATGTAGGTGAGCGTCCCATCGTCGTTGAGCACCACCCGGCCATTGGCAGGATCGCTCGTCCCAACGATTGCCAGCCCGCCGCCGTCGGGGTCGCTGTCATTACCCAGAACGTCAATCCGGACTGCAGTAGCCCGCTCAGTCTGGGCCGAATCGTCCTGGGCGCTTGGTGCCGCGTTCCCAACAATCACTGTCACGGTGGCAGTGGAGGTTCCGCCGTCGCCATCGGTGATCGTGTAAGTGAACATTACTGTGCCGGTGAAGCCTGCCGGCGGGCTGTAGCGGATGCGTCCATCCACCACCTCAGCGCTGCCCTGCTGCGGCTCATCCACGCCGCTGATCGTCAGGGAATCGCCGTTCGGGTCAGTGTCATTGGCGAGCACGTCGATCTCGACCGGGGTGTTGAACGGTGTATCAGCTCTGTCATGCGTCGCAACAGGCTGGTCATTGTCGACGATCACCTGGACGGTGCCCACAGCTAACCCGCCGGCGCCGTCGCTCACGGTGTATTCGAAGGTGGCTACACCCTTGAAACCCTCCGCCGGCGCGAACACGAGGTTTTCGCCGTCCTGGGTCACTGTGCCGGCACCGGGTTGTGGCTGACCGAAGCCCACGAGGGAAAGGGTCTGACCGGTCACCGAGATATTGGGATCGGCGTCGTTCCCAAGGACGCTGATGCTCACTGGTTCCCCTTGGGTGGAACCAGCACGGTCATCGACGGCAATCGGCGGCGCGTTACTGACAATGACAGTAACCGTCGCTTCGGCCGTTCCACCGTGCCCATCCGAGACGGTGTAGGTGAACTCGTCAGATCCGGCCCACCCGCTGTCAGGGGTGTAGATCAGAAGGCCGCGGTCGTCGATCGTCACACTGCCATGCTGAGCAGTGCCGGTTCCAGCGATTGTCAGTCGGTCGCCTTCCGGATCGCCGTCGTTGTCCAGCACGTACAAAGGCACGTTAGGAGTCCCGTACTCGACGGTCGCAATATCGTCGGCAGCAGTCGGGCCGGCATTGCGAACCGTCACGGCCACCTTGCCGCTGGTCTCCTGCCCGGCGCTGTCGCGCACAACGTACGTGAAAGTTGCGACGCCGGCGAAATCCGGGTTCGGGGTGAACACGATGCGGTCATCGGACGGATCCTCCGGAGTACCGGCGTCGTTCAGTGACGCGCTGCCCTGTGCCGGGTCGAGTCCCTGGATGCCGACAATGGTGAGCGTGTCGGAAGGGTTCGGATCGCTGTCGTTGATCAGCACGTCGATGCTGACTGGCTGCTGCCGGTCAGTTTCGGCGGCGTCCTCCTCCGCAACCGGGGAAGCGTTGCCAACGGTCACGGTGACCGTTCCAGTGTCCGTACCGCCTTGTCCGTCCTCAACGGTGTAGGTGAAGATGGCGGTGCCCGAGAACCCGGCAGGAGGCGTGTAGCGGACGGTGCCGTCCACGATTTCCGCGCTGCCCTGATCCGGCTGCTCTACGGACGTTATGGTCAGAGCGTCCCCGTTCGGATCGAAATCGTTCCCCAGTACCTCGACGTCCACGGGAGCCAGATAGGGGGTCGAAGCGAAGTCATCGACCGCTACCGGCGCTGCATCGGACACAGTGACCGCGACTGCCGCGGTATTCTCTCCACCTGCGCCGTCCGAGACGGTGTAGGTGAACACAGCGGTACCGCTGAACCCGGCCGCCGGCGTGAACATGATCGCGGAACCGCCGGGCACCAGGCTGGCTGTTCCGGCGCCGGCCTCCGGCTGCGTCACTGAAGTTACGGTGAGTCGCTGGCCGGTACCCGGGATGTTCGGGTCAGTGTCGTTTGCCAGTACGTCAATAGTCACTGGCGTGTCAGCCCCGGTACCGGCGCCGTCATCAACTGCTACCGGGCGGGCGTTGCCTACTTCGACCGTGACTGTGGCGGTGCTGGTGCCGCCGTGCGTGTCGGTAACGGTGTACGTGAAGGTGTCGGTGCCGGTCCAGTTCGAATCGGGGGTGTAGGTGAGCGTTCCGTCGGCGTTGATGGCTACCGCGCCGCGCGTAGGCTGCCCCACATTCGTCAGGGCCAGCTGGTCCCCATCGGCATCGTTGTCATTGGCCAGCACGTCGACGACGACGGGTGTGTTCCACTCCGTCGACGTCGCGTCCAACTCGGCGGCGGGCTCCGCGTTGGTCACCGTCACGGCGACCTGGGCGCGAGACTGCGTGCCGGCGCCGTCGTCAATGATGTACGTGAAGGTGGCTGTGCCGGCGAAGCCTGGGTTGGGAGTAAATACAACTCGGTCATCGGATGGATCGTCCGGGGTGCCGCCGTCGTCGACGGTGGCCGTGCCCTGCACTGAATCCGTACCCTCCACCCCTACGATCCGCAGTGCATCGTCCGGGTTGGGGTCGGTGTCGTTCGCGAGGACGTCAATGCTGACCGATCCCTGCCGGCCGGTGGTGGCGGTGTCGTTACCGGCCACCGGGGCGGCGTTGCCGACCGTGATCGTGAGGGTTGCCGTATCCCGGTCGCTCGTTCCGTCGTCGATGGTGTAATCCAGCGTGACCGTGCCCGAGAAGCCAACAGGTGGGGTGAACTCGATATCCCCGCCCTCGATCGTGGCGGTGCCGACCGCAGGCTGGGTCAGTTCCTCGATGGTCAGCGGATCAGCGTTCGGGTCGAAGTCATTCAGGAGTACGGGGACGCTGACCCATGTGTTGTACGGCGTGGTCGCGGCGTCGTCCGCGGCAACCGGTGCGGCGTTGGAGACGGTGACGGTGACCGTTGCGGTATCGGTGCCGCCGGCGCCGTCGTCGACCGTGTAGGAGAATGTGGCCGTCCCCGCGAAGCCGGGTGCCGGATCGAAGACGACGCCGGTCCCGTTGTCGGCGATGCGCGCAGTACCGCCGGTGGTGGGTTGCGTGACTTCCGTGACCGTGAGCGCCTGGTTGGTCCGCGGGATATTCGCGTCCGTGTCGTTGGCCAGGACGTCCACGGTGACCGGAGTGTCCGACGCCGTGCCCGCCTCATCCCGGTTGGCCAGTGGGGCCGCGTTGCCGGTGGTGACCCTGACGGTCGCGGTGTCTGAGCCGCCGTTGCCGTCGGAGACGGTGTAGGTGAAGGAGTCCTCGCCGGCGTACCCGTTTGCCGGCAGGTAGGTCAGAGTGCCGTCGGCATTAATCTCGACGGTGCCGTTTGCCGGGATGCTCGTGGTGGTGATGGCGAGGCTATCGCCCTCGGGATCGCTGTCATTTGCCAGCACGTCCACCGTGACAGCTTCGCCGGCATCAGTGGGCGCGGTGTCATCGACCGCATCCGGGCCCTGGTTGTTGACCGTTACGGTGATGGTGCCCGTTGAGACGCCGCCGCGTGCATCGCTGACCCGGTAGGTGACCGTGTCCGTGCCGCTGAAGTCGGCCGCCGGGGTGTACCGCACCTGCCCGTCCACTACCTCTGCCGTTCCGTTGGCAGGCTGCTGCACGAAGGTCAGGGAGATGGCGTCGTCGTTGGGGTCTGTGTCGTTCGCCAGCGCGTCGACGGTAACAGGCGTACCGCGGGTGGTGCTTGCACTGTCCGCTTGGGTGATGGGATTGCCGTTCAGTACGGTCACCGTCACCGTTGTGGTGCTCGCGCCGCCCCGGCCGTCGCTGATGCTGTAGGTAAAGGCATCCACGCCGGCGAAGTCGTCAAAGTAGGTGTAGACCAAGCGTCCATCGACCACGGCCACTGTGCCGCCGATGCCCCGGGTAACGCCGGTGATGGTCAGCGGATCGCCGTTGGCATCCGTGTCGTCTGCCAGCGCGTCGAGGGTTATGGAGCCTCCGGGTTCGGCCATAGCGCTGGCGGAGTCGTCGTTGGCAACAGGTGTCGTATTGACCACCTCGATGGTCACGGTGCCCTCGGTGGTGCCGCCGTCGCCGTCGGACACTGTGTAGGTGAAGGTATCAGTGCCCTGGAAGCCCGCAGCAGGGGTGTAGATCAGCTCATCGCCCTGCTGGGTGATGGTGCCGTTGGGTGTGGTGGCCTGGAAGTCAGCGATGGCGAGGGGATCGCCGTTGGGATCGGTGTCATTGATCAGGACGGGCACGCCCACCGCTGTTCCGCCGGGAGTGGAGCGGCGTTCGTTGGTCACGGTGGGCGCAGCATTCTTGACGGTGACCGTGACAGTACCTTCATCGGTTCCGCCGTTGCCGTCAGAGACCATATAGGTGAAGGTGTCGGTGCCTTTGAACCCGGGGTTCGGGGCGTAGTAGGTCACCGTTCCGTCTGGCTCGACGGTCACCCGGCCGTCCTCGGCGGTGCCGGTGCCGACAATCTGCAAGGTAGTCCCATTGGGATCGGTGTCGTTGGCGAGTACGTCGATGGTTACCGGTGTGTCGGTCTCGGTGGTCGCCAGGTCATTCTCTGCCGTGGGTGGCGCGTTCTCGACGACGATACTCACCATGCCGACGTCGGTACTGGTCCCGCCCATGCCGTCCGTGACGGTGTAGTCGAAGGTGACGGCGCCGGAGAAGCCTGCTGGCGGCGTGTAGCGAACCTGACCGTCAACGATCTCCGCGCTGCCGCGAATCTGCCCGTCTGCGTCCGTTGGTACGGTGAGGCTGCCGGCCACGATGCTCAGCGGCTGGCCGTTGTTGTCCGTGTCATTGGCGAGCACGTCGACGTCGACCACGGTGTTGTACGGGGTGGTGGCTGAATCGTCGGCGGCGACCGGAACGGCGTCGGGTACAAACACGCTCACGGTGACGGTATCGGTACCGCCGGCACTATCGGAAACGGTGTAGGTGAAGGTGTCCGTGCCGGAAAAGCTTGCGTTCGGCGTGTAGGTGATGGTGCCGTCGGCGTTGACTGCCGCAGTGCCGTTTGCCGGCGTGCTTACTTCAGACACGGATAGCGTCTGATCGGTGCCCGGGATGTTCGGATCGGTGTCATTGGCCAGCACACCGATGGTTACTGGCGTGCCCGTGGTGGTGCTCGCTTCGTCGTCTACCCCGACCGGCGGCGCGTTGTTGACGGTGATACCAAGCGTGCCCTGGGCAAGGCCGCCTCGGCCGTCGCTGACGGTATAAGTGACTGTGTCGGTGCCGGCGTAGCCCGGGAACGGACGGTAGGTCAGGGTACCGTCCGGATTGACGGTCACGGTTCCGTGCTGTGGCGGCTCGACGAGCGCCTCGATAACGTTCAGCGCATCGCCGTCCGCGTCAACGTCATTAGCGGCGACGTTGACCGTGACTGCCTCGTCTGTGTTGGTGGTCGCGCTGTCGGGGCTGGTAATGGGTGCCTGATTGACCGCGATCGAGGCCGTAGCGGTGTTGTTGCCGGGGTTGGGTTCGGTGGTGTCGGAAGTGACGGTGGCCTCATTCACGGCCGGATCTTCAGTAGTGTCCGAAGTGCTGGCGACAATATTGACGACGGCGGTGTCGCCCACCGCCAGTTGCCCAAGTTGGCAGGTAATCACCTGGGCGGCAATTATGCAGGTGCCTTGCGTTGGCGTGACCGTCTCCGGGGTCATGCCCCCCGGGAGGGTGTCGGTGACGATGACGCCGGTCGCAGCCTTGGGGCCGTCATTGATGACGCGGATCTGGTAACCGGCGTCGTCGCCTCGTTGTACGACGTCGGTGGCGGCCACCTTCCGGATCCTCAGGTCCGATCGGGGTGCGGTGACTGGGTCCCGCGTGATGTTGCTTGAGGTGGAGAACGCGAGCCCCGTCTGTGCACCCGTGTAGTCGGTGAGTGCGACGTTGACGATGTCGACGTCGTCGAGCACGTCAGGGTTAACCTGCGCGCGGTAGGTGACCGTGGCGGTCTGGCCGACGCCGACGCGGCCGCCGCTCGTCGCGGTGGCACCCTGCCCGAGGTTCACGCGGATGCGGTTCTCGTCGGTGCCGGTGCGCAGGACCCCGGTGTCGTCGCCGTCGGCGTCCGTCAACGGTTGACCGTTCAGGGTCATGGACCCGGGCACGTACGTTGTGTTGACCGGGATGGCGTCGACCATGCGCGAGAGAGTGGCCGCGTCTTGCCCGTCGTTGACCGTCGCGAGGGTGTACTCGATGATGTCGCCGGGCTCCAGTACGCCCCCGTTGAGGTCTTCACTCGACTTGTCCGTGCTTAGCTTGGGTGCGTAGAGCTCGGTGGAGAACGTGGTGACTGCCGGGTAATAGGTGTCGCCGTTGGTGGTCAGGCGCAGTGTTGCCGAGGTGGCGCTGTTGCCGAGGATTCCTGTGGCGTCGAACCGATCGGCGTCGCTGCCCATGTTGTTGACGTAGTTCGGGTTGCGAGTGGTGATAAGGGAGCCGTCTTCCGAGACCGTCGAATTGAACGTGTTCGCAGCGGGATTGGCAGCGTTGGTCAGATTCTGTCCGTTGAGTTGGAGCTGGTCCCCGACGAAGCCGCGGTCGCCCTCGAAAGTCACTGAGCCCACACGGGTGCGCACCTGGCCTGATGGGGGAGTCTGGAAGCCGCTGACAGGGATGGTTACCACTTCGGTACCGGAGACCGAGCCGAAACCGTCGAACACAGTGAGGTTGCGCATCGGCTCGCCGGGGTTTCCGTAAGCGACGACGAGCGACCACCCTGCGTACTGGTCGACGCCGCGCGCGGCCTGGATATTGGCAACCTGATAGGTTCCCGAACCGGCGGCCGCGACGGCACTGGTGACGTCAGCGAAGGCATAGTATGCGCCGTTTGAAAGCCGGGATGTTTCCGCCGCGGCGACTGTTGAGTAGCCCTGGGCTGGTGTTTGCAGCTGTACCTGGTTGAACAGCGTGGCGTTCGGCGGTGCGGTACCTCCGCTCGGCGTGGTCAGCGAGCCGCTCCAATACAGCCCAGCGAACAGCACGTTGGAGCTGTCCGGCATGGCAATTTGGGCGTTTGAGGAGTTGAACGTGCTGCCGGTGGTGTCGATGTCGGTGAACACCATCGAGAAGTTGTTGTTGTTCAGCACTGTGCCGGTGCCCGCCCTCGCAGCGGTACATCCCGCCGCGCTGGTGAGGCAGGTCATGTTCGAGTTCCCACGGATCTGGATTGCGCCGTTGGTATTCGCTGAGAATACCGGCTCGAATGGGCGCACGACGGCGGCATCAGCCGGCGCGGGATTGATGAGCGGCAGCGCTGTGGCAGCGAATAGCGCCACCAGCAGGCCAGCCATGCCCCGCCGGACTAGACGAACGAAAAAATTCCCCGAATACCAAGACTTTGAGACCACACAAACCATCCAACACTGAAAGTGTGGGATTCGCTAGCGGTGTGATTGAAACGTATTACGGGGCGGTTCAAGGCGCGGGCGTCGTCAACGTCGGGTATCAGCCGCCGTCCGCGCATAGGCCTAGGAAACACGGCGGCAACCCAATGTGATCTAGATTGCAGTGAGACCAAGATGCAATCCTGGTCGCAGGAATGACCGGCATCAACGTTGATGAGGAGTGAACAGCATGCAGCAACTCGCGCACCGGCTCGAACGATTGGGCACTGAAACCGCTTTTAGCGTGGCTCAGGCAGCCGCCGCATGGAAGGCGCAGGGGAAGCACGTGTACCCCTTCCATCTCGGCGATATCAACATCCCAACGGCCCCACACATCATCGAAGCCATGAATCGCGCAATCTCCGACGGCGCAACGGGTTACTGTCCCGGTCCGGGCATTCCGCAGCTGCGTGAGGCCCTCGCCGAGGACTTGGGCTCGCGTCGCGGCATCAGCCTTTCTCCGGACAACGTCGTCGTGATGCCAGGCGGCAAGCCGGTGATCACGAAGTTCCTACAGGCGGTCATGAACCCCGGCCAGGAAGTGCTCTACCCGAATCCCGGGTTCCCGATTTACGAATCGCAGATCGAGTATCTCGGCGGCACGGCCGTGCCGTACCGTTATCTACCCACGAGTGAGGGCTTCTCGATCGATCTCGACCAGGTGCGCGCATCCATCACCCCGAATACGGTCGCGATCATCTACAACGACCTGCAGAACCCCATCTCGGCCGAGTCCACGACGGCGGAACGCGAGGCTATCGCGCTGTTGGCCCAGGAACACGATCTCTGGGTGCTTTCGGATGAAGCCTATTTCGAGACGCGCTATGAGGGTGTCTCGCAATCGATCGCGTCTCTGCCGGGCATGCTGGAGCGCACAGTGATCCTCTATACGTTCAGCAAGAAGTTCGCGATGACCGGCTCACGCCTGGGCTGCGCGGCCGCGCCGGTCGGGATCGCCGAAGTGCTCGGGACGCTCAACACCAACGATGAGTCCTGCACCACGCATTACGTGCAATGGGCCGGCATCGAAGCGCTCCGTGGCACCCAGGAACCCGTGCAGCTGATGCTTGACACGCTGCGGGAGCGGAGGGATGCTGCATGCGAACTCGTGAACAGCATCCCCGGCACGCGCGTCGCCGTCCCGCAGTCAACGTTCTACCTGTTCCCGGACGTCACCGAGACGATGCACAGGCTGGGTTATACGGCGGTAAGTGATTTCGCCTCCGCAGCCCTGCACGAGACCGGAGTCTCTTTCTGCACACGTGAGCACTTCGGTCGCCGCCAGCCCGGCGAGGACCGGCAGTACATCAGGCTCGCCTATTCGGGCATCGACGTTGCTGATATCCGGGACGGCCTGGGCCGTCTTCGCGAGTGGATCGAGACGGTATGAGCCCGCTCAGGCTGTGGGCGCCGTCGTCGTCGGGGTGTCCGATGCCGCTGTGCGTGCATAGGTCTCTGAAACCCGGCGGTAGACCGGCGTCAGGAATGCCAGTAGCGCGGCCACGATGATGACTATTCCTGCGACGAGAAAGATCAGTGCAATGCCGCGTGAGGTACCTTCACCGAGTAGCGGCGCGAGTTGGGCGGCGCCTTCGGTTGATCGGGCGTAGGGGATGATCCAGAGCTCAGCGATCGGTGCGATGAGAAACGCGGTGATGGGTGCGGCGCCGGCTTCGAAGGCCATCGCTAGGCCGAATACCCGGCCTTGGCGGGGGAGTGGGACCACCCGCTGGATCACTGTCTGCTCAGCGGCTTCGATGAACGGGATCAGCACCAGGTACAGCCAGATGCCGAGGATGTAGAGCCACGCCCACTCGCGGATGGTGAAGAGCGCGCCGATCACTCCCATGATGACGACGGCGAGCAGCATGGTGCGCAGCGGATTGGCCCCGAGACCGAACTTGCTGATCAGCGCGCCGCCGAGGATGAAGCCGGTGGCACCGAGCGCGAATAACGTTCCCCACAGCTCAACCGGGAACATCTCGAGTCCGTAGGGATCCATGAGTGCCATGTAGACCCCGCCCACGAAGTTGTTGAACGTCGAGAAGAGGATGAGCGCGAACAGGCCGGTGATGGCCATGACCGCGGCGAAGGAGCCGCGCAGGTCGAAGCCGCCGTGGGCGTCCGTGGCGGCCGCCCGCACTTCCTCCGGCAGGCGGAGCGTGAGCAGGTGCGCGAACGCGAGCGCAGTCAGAACGAGCGCGACGACGATGGTCCATCCCATGCCGATCAGCCCGACCGACAACCCTGAGAGCACCGAGGTGATGATGAACATGATCCCCTGCACCATGCCGACCAGTCCGTTGGCGTTGGCGCGTTTGTCGGGCTCGATCAGGATGGTGACGGTGGTGGAGAGGGCGATGTTGCGCAGGTTCTCGACCACGGCGCCGATCAGGATGATCACCGTGAAGACCCAGAACCAGGGTTGGGTCAGGTCCAGCAGGGTGGCTTCGGGGAGCAGCAGGAAGACGACGCCGGCGAGCACGAACATGATGAGCGTGAAGGCTGCGGAGAACCGCATGACGGCGAGCTTGCGGTAGCGGTCAACGAAGGTGCCGAAGCTGATGCTGGAGAGCGCGATGAGCAGCATGTACGCGCCGCCGATCACCCCGGTCGCGATCACGTTGCGCGTCTCAAGGTAAGCCCAGAACGTAAGCGCGAACCAGAGGTAACTGGTCGTGATGTTGGCGACGCCGGTGTTTACCAGGATGCCCATGAACGTTCGGTGGCGTTCCTCGGGGCTCCGGAGGGAGAGGTCGATGGACTCGTCGTTGCTGATGTCGGGTGAGCCGGTGCCGTCGGTTGGCGCGGAAGCGTCGTCGTCGTTCATGTCTGTGTTGCTGTTTGAGAGCGGGGAAATGCCCCGCGAAGCTGGGTCCTGCCGGGTCATGCGCCCCAGTGTACTTCCGGGCTGGGGCCGGCGACAGGGTTCAGACCGAACGCCCTGCCAGCGCCCCAGATAACTCCTCGAGACTCGCGATTGTGATGTCCGGGGTTTGGAAGTGCCCGGGATACGCTGCCCCTCCGCGGTTGACCCATGCGGTCCGCAGACCCGCCTGGGCGGCACCGTGGATGTCCCAGGGGTGTACCGCCACCAGGAGCATCTCGCCCGGGTTCGTTCCGCATTCCCCTGCTGCAAAGGAGTAGGAGGAAGCCGACGGCTTCCACGCCGGCGCGTCATCGACGGACAGCAGCTTCTCAAACCGGTCGCGGACTCCGGCGCGGGTCAACAGCTCATCGGAGGTCTGCACCGATCCGTTGGTCAACGTAACCAGCCGGTACCTGTCCGAGGCCAGCCGCTCAATCCCTGGCGCTACATCGGGGTGAACATCGAGCGCGCCCATTGCTTGCAGGGTCTGACTCACGGCGCTTTCGATGTCGAGATTGTCATCCGCGTTTGCCGCGAGGAGGCCGCGTAGATTCTCGGCTGCGATGTCGGCGAAGCTGCGGCTGGTGCCGGCAGCAGTGAGCGCAAAGCCATCGCGCAGCACCGAAGCGAACCACAGTTTGGCCACGGGCGCCGGTAAGCCCAGGTCAACGAACCGCTTCCCGAGGGGCGACATGTCCGAGAGCGTTTCATTGACGTCGAACACGATCACTGACGGTTTAGCGCTGACCATTTTCTCTCCTTGTTGTTCCTGTCCTGACCTGGAGATGTCCGCCGCGCGCAGAAGAACGGGAAACGTTGGTGCAGTCCCGTTCGACGGCGGTCCAGGGGTGGGCGTCGATATCCGCACCACCCAGCTTGCACGCAAGCCGAGCCAGCGGTGTGAGTAGGGCGTATGTACCCGTCGGCGTCTGCATGTCCACCACGCTCAACCTCCCGCTGACCTTCGTGAGGTCCCGCATGTTGGACCACGCATCTTCCCAGCGTGGCATCAGGGACAGTGCGTAGGTCGCTATACCGGCGTCGCACAACCCGCGCCCGCCCGCAGCTGCCACGGCGTCTGCGATAGCGGCCGGCGTCATCGCGGTTGCATCGGCCTGAATGAGGATGACGTTTCGCCAGCCCTTCCGCTCCGCCCGGCGTCGTGCCTGTCGAAGCATCTCGGCGCTCCGATCGATCCCCACTACGGTCCCGGCAGCGCCGATGCGCTTCTGAAGCAGCGGGAAGTTCAGGCCGGTGCCGCACCCGAGATCCAGAACCTGCTCTCCGGGGGACAGGTTCAGCTGATCAACGCCAAGACGGCGGCCCGCACGGTATACCGGTTGCTCCGCTGAGAGCAGGTCATACAGCGGTGCAAAGGTCGAGTACTTCTCGATGCCGGTCACCCTCCGTCGATTACGAAAGCAGTGGAAATGAAAGCCTACGGCGTCGGAGCGTGTCCTGGATTGCAGACTGCAGCGCCGCTCGGGGTGACCGTAGGCTAGGTGTTGCCTGACCTACATTTCGACGAAAGGCATAGCGCATGGACAAGTCAGTGGATTTCCTCGTCCTGGGTGGGGGCACTGCCGGAATCGTCGGGTCCAAAACGGCGGCCAGTCTGGGAGCCCGGACCTTGTTGGTGGAGAGGGACCGCACCGGCGGGGACTGCCTGTGGACCGGCTGCGTTCCCTCGAAAACACTCCTGTCGGCGGCGAAGGACGCTGTCATCGACCGCCGTGCGTCCGGGCGCGAGGCTGACTTCCATAGCGTGCGCGAACGGATCGCCGCGTCGATCCGAGCCATCGAACCTGACGATTCCCCGGAATCCCTACGCGCGGCCGGCGTCGAGGTTCTCAGTGGAAACGCTCGGTTCATGGGCAACGATGAAGTGGACCTTGACGGACGGCGGATCCGGTTCCGGCAGGCGTTGATCGGCACAGGAAGTTACCCGACGGTCCCGCCGATTCCCGGGCTGGGCAACGCACAGGTGGTGACTTCTGAGGATGTCTGGGACTTGACGGAGCTGCCCGGGCGGCTCGTCGTCGTCGGGGGCGGCCCGATCGGCTGCGAACTGAGCCAGGCGTTCGCGCGGCTCGGAGCGCAGGTCACCATCCTGGCCCGGTCCGGCATTCTCCCGAAGGAGTCCCGAACGGCGGCAGCGCTGCTCCGGGAAGCCCTGCAGGCCGACGGCGTGACGGTGGCGGAGAATGAATCAGCCAAGTCGGTGGAGGGCGCCGCCGCCGGGAGCGCGAGGGTCCTGACCTCCCGCGGCAGGACGTTCGACGCCGACGTCATCCTCATCGCGGCCGGGCGCACCGCGCGAACCGAAGGGCTGGGCCTGGAAGAGGCAGGGGTGGAGTGCGACGACGTCGGGCAGGTTGTGGTGGACGGCGCTATGCGTACCTCGAACAAACGCATCTGGGCGGCAGGTGACGTCACCCAGCATCCCAAGTTCACGCACCTTGCCGGGGTGCATGCGAGCACCGCTGCTTCGAACGCAGTCCTGGGATTGCACCGATCCGTGAGCAGCATCGTGCCCCGCGTCACCTACACCTCACCCGAAATTGCCGCCGTCGGCCTCACCGAAGCTACAAGCGCCGGAACCCTCTCCACCGTTGACCTGGCGCACACCGACCGTGCAATTACCGAAAACCTGACAACAGGCTTCGCGCAACTGGTGATCGGCAAACGCGGCCGCATCCTGGGCGGGACTATAGTTGGCCCGCGCGCCGGTGAATCACTTGCAGAGTTGACCCTCGCGGTGGAGCAGGGCATGAGCACCCGAGCGCTCGCCGGCGTCACCCACCCTTACCCCACGTATAACGACGCCGTGTGGAACGCTGCGATCGCGCACGCCCGGTCGGGCCTGGACTCCCCGCTTGCCAGGGTGGCGGTACGGTTACTCAGCGCCGTCGCCCGCGTGCGGAGCGGGCGCCCGTGACCTCAGCGCAGGGCGCGGAAGCCGGCGACAACGCGCTGGCCGGCGCTGATCGATACCAGCACCGCCCACACCAGAGCGATCTGCCCGGCAAACGCCGGGAGTATCAGCCAAAGGCTATGTACGACGACGGTCTCCGCACCTTCTGCGAGTCCGCCCAGGAAGGAGAGGGAGCGGCCGTCGTCGAGTTGCCTGCCGCTGCGTTCCGCGATGGAGGAAAACGCGAGGAAGACGCTGCCGTTGATGTAGTACGCAAAGAGCACCAGCAGAAATGGCAGCAGATCGGTGTTGAACCCGGAAGTCGTGCCCACTGCCACGCCGACCACCGTGGCCCCGTACACAATGAAGTCTGCTGAAATGTCCCAGAACCCGCCCTGGCCGACGTCGTCGTTCGTGGCATTGCTACGTGATGCCCGCAGCCGCGCCAGTGGGCCGTCGAGGCCGTCGGCAAGGCGGCACAGAAGCCACGCGATCAACGCCGGAACCCAGAGCTGGCCCGCTGCCAGAGCAGCGCTGGCCAGGCCCAGTATCAGGTTCAGTGTGGTCAGACGGTTGGGGGTGATCCAGGGTACGTCCAACCGTGCGGCGGCGAAGTTGAGCGCAGGCGCCATGATGGGCCGCAACCGGGCGTCAAACATTGGTTTCCCCGCTCTTCCTACGCAAACGGATGGCGTACACAGCACCCGCGACGGTCAGGATGCCGAGCCCGGCTGCCGCCACCTGGGCCTGCCAGCCCAGTTCGAACCCGTAGGCGCCCAGCGCGAGGAAGCTGATGGTCCCGGGCAAAATTCCGACGGCGGTGCCCAGGAAATAGGGCCGCCAGCCCACAGAGGTGAGACCGGCGGAATAGTTGATGGCGGTGAACGGCAGGACCGGCACCAGCCGCACTCCAACCACGGCAAGGAAGCCGCGGCGCCGCAGCACGTCATCGACCCGGGCCACCCGGGTTCCGGTGAAACGCTCAACCGCCTCCCGTCCCAGACGCCGGCCCAGCCAGAACGCCGCGGCAGCTCCCAGCATTGCGGCGACGTACACGATCACAATCCCCGCACCGAAGCCGAACAGCACACCGGCGGCGATGGACAGGATGTTCTTCGGGACCGGCGCGAGGGTCAGCACGGCATAGGCGAGGATGAAGCCCACGGGACCCCACCAATCCGCGCGTTCGACCAGCGTCCGGATCTCCTCAACCGGAGGAATCGGCAGCAGAAGGACAACCACAGTCATAACCGCAACGAATGCCAAGAGAAGACCAGCCCGCCTCAGGACAGCAGGGAAGCGTTCGCGCTGATCGCCGTCCTCCGCCACTGCACCTGCCATCCGTCAACCCGCACCCATTCTCGCTGAACTCGCCTCGAGCATACGTGAAGCAGCCTGACTCCCCGAAGGAACCCATGCAGTCCATTCACCTCCGCCGATGCCGCCGCAGGTTCGTCCCGCTCACCTTCGTCTCGGCCCTGGCGTTGTCCTCCTGCGGGACGCCGGCAGCAGGACCCGGCGAAGAGTACGCCAGTTTCGACGAGGTGCTGGACGCCGCGGACGGCCAGACCGTTGATCTGTGGATGTTCGGCGGGGATGAGCAGGGCAACGCCTACGTGGACGAGATCCTGGCGCCGGCAGCCGCCGAGGAACTCGGTGTCACGCTGCGCAGGGTGCCGGTCGCGGACACCGCCGACGCCGTGAACCGGATGCTCAGCGAACAGCAGGCCGGGCGCGAAGACGGATCCGTGGATCTGGTGTGGGTCAACGGTGCCGGCTTCAGCACCGGTCAACAGGCGGACGCATGGCGCTGCGACTGGACGGGGATGCTTCCCAACATGGCCTATACGGATCCGGAGGACCCGCTGCTCCTGAACGACTTCGGCACTCCCGTTGACGGCTGCGAGGCACCCTGGCACAAAGCCCAGTTCACTTACTTCTACAACTCGGACACCGTCGCCGAACCGCCCGGCAGCCTGGACGGGTTGCTTGAGTGGGCTGAAGCGAACCCGGGGCGGTTCACCTACCCTGCACCACCGGACTTCACCGGAAGCGTCTTCCTGCGCGAAGTGCTGATCTCCGAGGCGGGCGGGCCGGACGAGGTTCCACTTGCCTACAGTGAGGACGCCTTCGACAAGCACGCACCGAAGGCGCTGAAAACCCTCGAAGCACTCGAGCCCGCGCTATGGCGTCAGGGCGCCACGTACCCGCGCGACGAGCAGGCGCTAAACGAGCTGTTTGCGAACGGCGAGGTGGACTTTGGGATGACCTACGGTCCGGCGACGTTGACCAACCTGGTGGACTCGGGAGCGCTTCCGCCTTCGACCGAGATTCTTCCCCTCAAGGAGGGCAGCGTGGGCAACGCAAGTTTCCTCGCCGTTCCCGCCAACGCCGCAGATGCAGCCGGCGCGATGGCCGTCGCCAACCTGGCGCTCTCACCCGAACAGCAAGCGGCGAAAGCGGACCCCGAAGTATGGGGACAATTCACCGTGCTCGACGTCGGACGCTTGGACGGCGAGCAGGCCACGCTGTTCAGCGAGCTTCCGGAATCCCCTGTGGTTCCGCCGTATGAGGTGCTCTCCCGGAATTCGCACGCTGAGCTGGGTTCAGCGTGGGTGCCCGAACTTGATGATGCGTGGCGGCGCTTCGTCGCCGGTGGGTAATGGCCGGCCGCTCGCGGGCCCTCCTGCTTGCCGCACCGGCTGTTCTGCCCGTTGTGCTGGTGGTCGGCGGGTCGCTGATCGCCGCGCTCCTCCAAAGTGTTGGCCTGCTGCCGTTCATCGGGGAACCTGACTTCACCACCACGGCGTGGGACGCGGACGGAGAGCTGCTGCAGGCCACCGGACTTTCCGTGTACATTGCGGCGGCGTCCACGGGACTGGCCGTCGTCGTCGGCTTCCTCATCGCCGCGTACGTACTGCGCTCAGGGATCAGCGGTCGGCTACTTGCAGGGCTGAGCGCAGCGTCGGTGCCGGTCCCGCACCTGGTCGCCTCGGGTGCGATGGGCCTACTGCTGTCCGACGCCGGTTTCCTCTCCCGCCTGTTCGGCGTCCCCGGGACGTTCCCGGAACTGGTGGGCGGGAGCTGGTGGGGCGCGGTGATCCTCGAGTTCGGCTGGAAGGAATCAGCCTTCGTGGCGCTCATCCTCCTGGGCAGCATTGCCCGCTCCGCGGGTGAGCTCTGCGATGCCGCCGCCACGCTCGGCGCCTCCGGGCGCCAGCGGACACTGCACGTCCTGTTGCCGCTCGCGCTGCCGGCGCTCGCCGTTTCCGCGCTCGTTGTCTTTGTCTACACGCTGGGTTCCTACGAGGCGCCGTGGTTGCTGGGTCCCGTTGCGCCCGAGCCGCTGCCGGTGCGTGCGGTGCGGTTGTTCGGCTCAATCGACCTGACCGCACGGCCGGAGGCAATGGCCACGGCATTGGTGTCGGTGATCGTTGAAGGAATTGCGATCGCCGGGGGAGTGCTGGCGCTGCGCAGAATGAGGGGGTGGCGCTGATGCAGGTAGTCCAACCCGCAGGAGCTCCGGGGCGATCCGGTATCGGCGTCGGTATGCCCCTGCGCCGCGTCTTCGGGGCGCTGCTTTTCGCCTGGATCCTGCTGCCCCTGGTTCCGTTGGCCCTGTGGTCCGTCGCTGGAGCGTGGCGTGCACCGGACATCCTTCCCGAATCGTTCTCACCTGACGGGTTCAGCGCGCTGCTGGCGCCCTCCGTGCTTTCGGCTGCCGCAGCGTCCGCTGCCTTGGGGATCTGCGTCGCTGTCCCTGCCACAGCAGTGGGTGCGATGGCCGCCTTTGCTGTCCGGCAGCTTCCCAACGGCCTCGCGCGGATCACCGAAGCCGTCCTTCTGGTGCCATTGGCGATTCCACCGTTCGCCCTTGTCATGGGATCGAATGTGTTGTTACTCGGAGCGCGCGTGCCTGCATTCCCCGCCGTCGTCGTCGTCCTGACCATCACCGCGCTGCCCTATACGGTCTGCATGTTCCGTGCCGCGCTCGCGTCCTACGACGAGCGATTCGAAGAGGTTGCCCGCACTTTGGGCACCCCCGCTCGGCGTATCGTCGTCAGGGTGCGGTTGCCGTTGTTGTCCCGTGCGACCGCCCGCGCCGCGTTCCTCGCGTTCCTGGTCGGTTGGAGCGACTACATCGCAACACTGCTGGTAGGAGGTGGGCAGGTGGTGACGCTCCCACTCGTGCTGGGCTCTGCGGCGTCGGCCACGGGCAATGAGCAACTTACGGCGGCGCTTTCGCTGGCCATGATCCTTCCGCCCCTGGCGCTCCTCGCGCTGCTGACCGTCCCCGGCCTGAGGAGGGGCCGGTGAGTTCCACTCTCACGTTCGAGCGCGTCGGCCGGTCATTCGGCGGGTCAGAGGTACTGAGGGACATTTCGCTGTCCGTCCCGGCCAGTTCCTGTGTTGCGCTCCTCGGGGCGTCGGGTAGCGGCAAGTCGACCCTGCTGCGCATTGCGTCGGGCCTGGATTCGCCGTCGCGCGGTACTGTCCTGGTGGACGGGACGGACGTCGGTGGCGTGCCCGCCGAGCTTCGCGGGATTGCCCTTGTCTTCCAGAAACCGTTGCTGTTCCCGCACTTGAGTGTGGTGGATAACGTTGCGTTCTCCGCGCGCATGAGCGGTGTTTCAAGACGGTACGCCCGCGCACAGGCGAAGGAATTCCTTGAACTCGTCCAGCTGGGTGATTACGCGCGGCGGATGCCCGGGCAGTTGTCGGGCGGCCAGGAGCAGCGGGTATCGCTGGCACGCGCTCTGGCAGCTAACCCGCGCATCCTGCTGTTGGATGAACCGTTCAGTTCACTGGATTCACGCCTCAAAGACGACATGTATGAGCTGCTGGACCGCATCCGCTCCCAGCTGGAGCCAACGATCGTGCTGGTTACCCACGACCGGCGGGAAGCGTCGGTCCTGGCAGACACCATCGCAGTCCTGGACGAGGGCACCATCCTGCAGCACGGGCCTGTTTCTGAGCTGCATTACCGACCGGCGATCCGTGCGGTGAACCGCATTATGGGTGGGCTCAACGAGGTGTCCGGCGTTGTCGCTGACGGCGTTCACACCTCCGTTCTGGGCCGGGTGCAGGTCCAGCCAGGTGCTGCGGACGGACCGGCAACACTGGTGGTGCGGCAGGAAGCGGTTCGGCTTACCAGAGCGGGGGCCAGCGCTGTTGACGGCGTGGTTTCCGCGGTCAAGCCTCTGGGCGCGCACGCGCTGGTAACGGTGCGGATTCACGGCGACGACGACGACGACGGCGACGGCGCGAGTGTCGACGGCGGCGCGCGCATCGCCGTCGAAATGGCGGGACTGACGGAGCTGCGAGTGGGCGACCCGGTAGGGGTGTGCCTGCCTGACGGCCCGGGTTGGGTGGTCAACCGATAGGGCGTAGAGTCGCCGCAAGCGAGTCCGGCTGTGACGTGTACTGCCGCAAGTTCCCGATGAGGAGGACAGCGATGCCGATTGTGGAAGTCCTGAGGCAGCTTGAGCTTGCAACCCGTCCTATTCATCCTGAATCCCGTGCTGCACTGGACGCGCGTTGGTCTGCCCTGCCTGACCACGTGAAGACCCAGAACCAGTTGCTTGGCCGCTCCGCGATCGGGTGTGAGGGAACCCACGGTGTCTTCCCCAAATGCAACCTCACCTGCACTCCGTGTTATCACTCTGCTGACGCCAACCAGGTGCGGATAGATGGGGACCATACCGTTCGTGAAGTGCAGCGGCAGATGGAGTACCTCAAAAGGGTGCGCGGACCTCGGGCCCATGCGCAGCTCATTGGGGGCGAGGTGAGTCTCCTTTCGCCTGAGGATCACGCTGCGGCACTGGAGGCGATGCGCGCCAACGGCCGCGAACCAATGTCGATGACGCACGGGGACTTCGACTACGAGTACCTCCTGGCCGTTGTCCTCGGCCCTGATGGTAGTCCCCGCTTCGACAGGGTTTCATTCGCAGCACATTTTGACTCATTGATGCGGGGCAGGCGCGGCGCAGTCCGGCCACGTAGCGAAGCTGAACTGGATCCGTTCCGGCTGGAGTTCGCGCAGATGTTCGCCGACCTGCGGCGGGAATACGGTGTCGCCTCGTATCTGGCACACAACATGACGGTGACGCCGTCGAACCTTCATGAAGTGGCGGAGGTTACCCGGGCAGTGCTCGCAATGCCGTACAACATGCTTTCGTTCCAGCCGGCTGCCTTCATCGGCGATGACCGCCGCTGGAAGGAGGATTTCACCGCCGTCGGGATTGATGACGTCTGGACGAAGATCGAGGAAGGCGCCGGCCAGGAACTTCCGTGGCAGGGCACCCAGTTCGGGGATCCCCGGTGCAACCGCTATACAGCCGGCCTGTCTGCAGGCGGCCGATTCACTGTGCTGATTGATCCGGGGGATCCGGCCGATACCTCCGCGCGGGACACCCTGCTGGCGCATCACGGCGGGATGGTTCTCGGTGGTCAGGCCAAACCCGTTCTCGCGGCGAAGATCTTGCGGGCAGTGCTGCGACACCCCGCCGACCTTCGAGTCCTGGCAGGAGTGGGGCGGCGCATGGTGCGCCGGGCAGGCGGGGTTGAGGCACTGTGGCGGGCGTGGCGGAGCAAGTCCCTCGGGGTGAGGTCCTTTGTGGTGCACAACTTCATGGATGCCGAGGTTGTGGCGCCGGCCTGGAAACTCATGCAGCAGGGGAAGATCAGTGATGATCCCACGGTGCGCGAAACCCAGGAACGGTTGGGGGCCTGCATGTACACGATGAGCCATCCGGAAACCGGGCAGCTGGTACCGGCGTGTGCTCAGCATTCGGTGTTGGACCCTGTGGCCAACGTTGAATTGCGGCGACTGTTGCCGTTGCGGGTGAGAAGCTGAGCGGGCGCCGCCTTTGCCGGTCATTTGAGTTGCATTCAGGACCGTTCCTGTCCGCTTTACATGGCAGCGTAAGGGCATGACTACTTCAGAGATTGTCCCGTTTACCATCAACATCCCGCAGGGCGAGATCGACGATCTCCGCCGTCGTCTTACCGCGGCCCGCCTCCCGGATCCGTTGCCGCAAGCAGCCAACGAGTGGGGTGCTTCGTCGGAGTGGGACCGAGGTGTTCCGCAGGACTGGTTGGCGGCGTTGGCGGACTATTGGCGCGACGGGTTCGATTGGCAAGCGTATGAGCAACGGCTCAATGACATTCCCCAGTTCACCACCACGGTTGATGGTCAGACCCTGCACTTCGTTCATGTCCGTTCAGAGCACGACGACGCCGTTCCCCTGCTTTTAGCGCACGGGTGGCCGGGATCTTTCCTGGAGTTCGTTGACTTGATCGGGCCGCTGACCGCACCTGAGCAACATGGTGCCCCTGGCGGCCCAGCGTTTCACATCGTGGTGCCGTCCGCTCCGGGGTTCGCGTTTTCCAGTCCGTTGGCCGATGGCGGCTGGGACGACTCCCGGATTGCCGAGGCGTATGCGGAGTTGATGAGCAGGCTTGGCTACGAGCAGTTCGGGGTCCAGGGCGGCGACTTCGGGGCAGGTATAGCGCCGGAGATCGCCCGTCGGGCTCCGGAGAGGGTGATCGGTGTCCACGTCAATGGGACCACGGGCCCCATGCCCGAGCTTCCCCTGAGTGAGGACGAAGCGGCTGCCCTGACCGATCGTGAGAGGCAGGCGATCAAGGACATCGAGGCGTTCATGTGGCAGCAATTCGGCTACATCTCCATCCAGTCGACGCGGCCGGGGTTGATCGGCACGGTGCTCACCGATAGCCCGATCGCGCAGCTGGCGTGGATCATGGACAAGTTCCAGGCGTGGACGTGGCCGGTGGAACAGGACGTCCTGCAAATTCTTGACCGTGACCTGCTGCTCGCAAATGTCTCCCTTTACTGGTTCACCCGCACAGCCGGATCGGCTGCCCTGACCGTGTATGCGCAAGGAAGCGGCTGGGGTACACCGAAAGAGAGAACAACCGTGCCGACGGCTGTCATCAACTTCGCCCATGACATCGCGATCCGCAGCTACGTCGAGCGGGAAAACACCGTCACACGATGGACCGACGTCGAGCACGGCGGGCATTTCGCAGCACTCGAAGAACCCGACCTACTCATCGAGGACGTACGGGCATTCTTCGGCACCCTCGCCAAGCCCTGAGCGGCGCCCGCGTTTGTCTGCCTGGACTGCATCCTCAGGCGATACGCCGTGCTTGAGTGCACTCGCGTGGACCCTCACGCCGCAAAGTCAGCCAGTGCGCGGCGAATCGCCTCCGAGCGTGACAGGTGCTCTCGCTCGGCCAGCTTGTCCAGTGCTGCAATTTCCTCGGCGGTGAGCCGCACTGCGACGACCTGCATCGGTTCAGCGCCGCGACCGGGGCGACCGCGTCCACGACGCTTCAATTCCTCTACGTCATAACCAGATTCGGCCTCGTCTGCCCACTTCTGGATCTGCTCATCGGTGACCATGAAAAAATCGTATAACGAAAATAGTCTGGGCGGTAGAGGAAGCGTCTGACGTTGGGTCGGCTCGAAGGGTGTCGACGTCGATGGCCGAAATGCTCGGCCCCAGGCTTACATGCGCCGGGTTGGCTGGTAGGTCAACGCCAAAGTGCGTCCGTCAAGCGTGCGGCTGTCCAGAAGCTCAAGATCGTAGTCACCCAGGCCGGCGTAGATCGGGCTAATGCCGGTTTTTCCGCTGATGACGGGAAACACGGAGACTTCGATCCGGTCTACAAGGCCGGCCGCGAGGAGCGACCAATTCAGCGACAGGCTGGCTTGCGACCGGAGCGGCACATCCGAGGTTTCCTTAAGCTGGCGGATGATCTGCGCGGCGTCGCCGTTCTCGATCGTCGCGTCAGGCCATCCGAGAGTGTCATCCAATGTGGACGACACAACCGTTGCAGGCATCTTGTACAGGCGCGCGTTCCACTCGTCGAGCGTGTTTGGGTCGACCCCCGCGGCGAAGATTCCTGCCACTTCGCGGAAGGTCGTCGCGCCGTAAACCATCCGCTGCGGGTCGGCAAAGAGCCCGGCCCGCCACTCCAGAAGCTCTGGGCCCTGTTTCGACCAGTAGCCGCCCCAGTCGACCCCTTCGGGGCTTAGATTGTAGGACCCGTAGCCGTCCAGTGTTGAAAAGACATCCCAGGTGTACGTGGCGGTCATGGCGTGTGCTCCTTCGGGGGGCGACTGTTGTTGGCGGCTTTAGTGAACGACGTCGTAAATCGCTTTGACGACGCCGTTCGCATAGGCCTCGGATTCGCGCAGGCGCAGCTGTTGCCGGTCCTTGTCCTCGGCGCTGAAGAGGCTCTTCCCTGCGCCGAGAAGTACCGGGAACACGAGGACGTTGTAGCGGTCGATGAGATTGGCGTCGGACAGTGTGCGTGCCAGTTCCGCGCTGCCGTGGATGAAGATCGAGCCGCCTTCGGTCTGTTTGAGTGCCGAAATGTCATCGACTGATCGCAGGATTTCGATCGGTCCCCAGTCGTCGACGATCGCCTCTTCATCGAGCGTGGTGGAGACAACGTACTTGGGAAGGTCCTTGTACGCTGCGTGATCCTCGGAGCCTGGCCAGATCGGGGCGAACGCTTCGTAACTGCGGCGGCCGAACATGAGCGCCGTCGTCTCCGTCAGTTCTTCGCCCTTGAGAGCGAACGCTTCGGGGATGAAGTCGGTGCTGAAGACCCATCCTCCGCCGCGATGGCCCTCAGCGACCCCTCCCGGTGAGTCCACTACGCCATCCAGCGACATGAATCCCGTCCACACCAGTTCTCTGGCCATTTCCTGCTCTCTTTCTTCTGCTGTAATTCCCGCTTGCAACGCAACTTCAGGTTGAAATGCTAATTCTCTGGTACTTCCTGCAGGGCACGTACTTCGATGCGGCTCTGTACCGCTGATGATGCCTTGGCCGCCCAACCGACTGCGGCGTCGTCGTCGGCCGCTTCGATCAACCAAAAGCCGCCAACGTAGGATTCCGCTTCGACAAAGGGTTCGTCGAGCACCCGGGTCTTGCCCGCGGTGGCATCGACCGTCTTCGCGGTGGAGGGCGGGTTGAGCCCACCAGCGTAGATGAGGGAACCGGAGTCTTTCAGGGCTGTGTTGAACTCCTCGACCGCGGCCATGACGGCGGCGAGCTCAGCTGGGTCGAACTCCTGCATGGAAGCCATCGTCGGCTCGGTTGCCGAATCATGGGGCATGGTCAGGAAATAGCGGGTCATGACAGATCCTTTCGTAGGTTTTTCGTTCAGTACCAGTTAGACGGAGGTGCTTCACGAAACTCATCGGTGGGGACGACGCCGTCTGGCCGTAAGACAATGAGAAGGACGAGGGTGTTCGAATGAGCGGCACTTTTGATGATTCACAGGTGATGGGGGACGGACCATGGCGGACGCGATAGATGTCACTGCTTACTCGGACGGGAACCGGTTGGCTGGAACCCTGCACATTCCACCTCAGCCGCGGTCCTTGCTGCTCATGCATCCCGGATCCGGGCCCTCCGATCGCAACAATGACTCGTTCTTCCCTCCGATCAGGACGGCGCTCCTGGAAGCGAATATCGCCGTCGCCTCCTTCGACAAGCGCGGTGTGGGCGGCTCGGAGGGAGACTGGCGTCAGGCGGGGATCGAACTGCAAGGTGATGACCTTTGTGCTTGCCTGCAGACGGTGCGCGAGTTCATTCCCACCGTGCCGTCCGGCGTCTTCGGTCACAGTCAGGGTGGCTGGGTGGTCCTGGAAGCCGCCAGTCGGAGCGGAGCGGACTTCGCGATCACCAGTTCCGGACCGGCAGTGTCACCGAACCAGCAGGAACTCTTTGCCGCCAGAAATGCGCTGACCGCGCGCGGGCTAAATGACGAAGAGGTCACCGAGAGTGTTGAGCTCTACACACAGCTCATGGCGCAACTGTCGAACGGCTACTCCTTCGCCTCCTTCGAGGCTTGGGCCGCTGCTCATAGAGATTCCGTGAACCTCCTGCAAAACGCAGGCGTCTTCATACCGGGCGATCAAGCGCACTGGGACCTCGCGGCGTCGATGGGTGATTACGACCCCGCGGTACGTCTCCGCAGCTTCGACGTACCGCTCCTCGCCATCTTCGGTTCCGAAGACCACGGGGTGCCGGTCGAGCAGAGCATCAGCATCCTCCGCCGGTCAGTGCCCGCCTCGCTGCTGCGGACAAGCGTCATCCCGGGAGGTAATCACCGGATTCAACGCCGCCCCAGCGGTGACCTCGCCCCCGGCTACCTCGAGGCTCTTCTGGCGTTCATCGAGAACCATTCCTGATCGCGGCCCGCCCGCGGTGCCTGGAAGCAGCAGTTCGCGCAGTAAACGTACGAGACAGGGAGAGCCAGTCACGTCAGCGCGGACTTTGGATACTGTGTCTTGATGACTGACTCTCATGCCTCCGATTTGTACGACGCCGTCAACACCTGGGGCGCTGATGACGAGTTCTTCCTGCAGTTCGCTACAGCGGTCCCTGCTTCCCGGGTGCTCGACCTGGGTTGCGGCACTGGACGCGTGACTCTTGCGGTCGCGCTGGCAGGCTGCAAGGTTACGGGTGTGGACCCTAATGGGAAAAGACTGGAAGCGGCGCGGGCCAAGCCGGAGGCCGGACGTGTGGAATGGATCGAGGGTGATTCGACGGTGATTCCACCGGACCACGAGTTCGACACTGCAATTATGAGCGCGAACGTTGCGCAGGAAATTCTCGACGACGCGGCGTTGGCTCGGTCTTTCGCCGATATCGCAGGCCATCTTGTCCCGGGCGGCCGACTGGCTTTCGACAGCCGTGACCCGATGGCACGGGGCTGGGAAGCATGGACAAAAGAGCGTAGCCACAAGACTGTCCAACTTCACGAAGGGCAAAGCCAGCACTGGTACCAGACCACCCAGGTTGACGAGGCGAACGGCCTGGTTGATTTCTGCGCGCACGAAGTCGGTGTTGATGGCACTGAGAATGTTGGATGCGGCACCCTCCGCTTTCGTTCAGAAGAGCAGCTGCGCACCATGCTCAGCGAGGCCGGATTGGTCGTAGATGACGTATTCGGAGGTTTCGAAGGCGAGCCAGCGGGGCGAGGCGTCGGCGCTCTTGTGGTTACCGCTCACAGAGCCTAGCGACGGTGCGTGAGCGTCGCTATGCGGAGGCTCTCAGGGATTCGAGGGCGGCCAGGACTAGGTCGAGGCCGAACATGAACTCCTGCGCCGGATCGTAGCCGGCAGCCACGAGCGCCGCGGCGGACTCGCTGAGAAAGGGGAACTTGTCGGGAGGAAGCTGGGGCAGGTAGACGTCCTCGCCCATGTCCGCGAACTCATCGGCGGTGTCGAACGGCAGACTGGCTTCCTGCAGGGCGTAGCCGTAGACAAGGCTGTCGAGTAACCAGTTGGCGTGCGTCGCCATCAAGACCGGGAAGCCGGCCCTCCGCAGGCAGGCGGTGACCGCTTCGTGGTGGCGGAGGTTCGCTGGCCCCGGCGATGTCCGCGACTCCATCAGGCCAATCGCCCACGGGTGGCGTGCGAGAACCTCTCGGGCGGATACCGCCCGCTGTCGCATCGCCGACTGCCAATCGGTGTCTTCGGGTGGGAGCTCGATCTCCTCGAACACGATGTCGATCATGGCGTCCAACAGCTCCTCCTTGCTCGCCACGTAGTGGTAGAGCGACATCGCGCCCGCGCCGAGCGTGCCAGCCAGCCGGCGCATGCTCAGCCCGTCGACTCCCTCGCGGTCGGCGAGCCTGACCGCCTCGACCACCACCCGCTGCTTGCTCAGCCCCGCGTCGGACGCGACCTGGCGTTGTTTCCTTACGGACATTTGTCTCCTCGCTTTCTCGCACTGCTTGACAATCGTACAGCGTACGCTCACAGTATGACGTACAGCGTACGCGTACGGTGTACGAGACAGCGATTATCGCGTCTCGGAGGCGAGGAGGCTTCTGTGGAAATCGAAAAGCAATCGAATGCCGGTGCACGCCCGATGCCAGAGGCGAGTCCGGTCGGGGCTGAGACGATGCGGGCCGCCGTCCAGCACCGCTACGGCCCGCCTTCCGTCGTCGAGGTGTCCCAGGTCGGGCTACCACTGCCCGGTCGGGGCGATGTGCTCGTCCAGGTGGGCGCAGCCTCGGTACATCCCGGCGACTACTTCGTCATGACCGGTAAGCCGTACATGGTGCGCCTGGCATTCGGGCTCCGCAGGCCGCGCCACGGCATCCCCGGCATGGACCTCGCCGGCGTTGTGGCAGCGGTCGGGAAGGATGTCACCGGTCTCCGCGCTGGCGAGGAGGTGTTCGGTTGGAGCACCGCTGGAGCGCTCGCGGAGTACGCCTGCGTCCCGGCGGGAAACCTCGTTCCCTTGCCTAGCAACCTGTCGGTCGTGGACGCGGCAGCGGTGCCCACGTCGGCCATGACGGCGTTGCAGGCGTTGCGCGACATCGCGAAGGTCCGAGCGGGCCAGACGGTGCTGGTCACCGGCGCGTCGGGCGGTGTGGGCTCCTTCGCCGTACAGATCGCCAAGTCGTTTGGCGCCGAGGTGACGGGTGTGTGTAGCACCGGCAACGTCGACTTGGTCCGCTCCCTCGGTGCCGACCACGTCGTTGACTACACGAGGACCGACTTCACCGAGACCGGGAAGCGCTACGACGTCATCCTCGACAACGTGGAAGCCCAGAATCTGGCGGCTGTCCGCCGAGCGCTGATGCCCACCGGCACTCTCATCCCCAACAGCGGACGAGGCGGCCGCTGGGTCGGCCCCCTCGGTCGGATCGTCAAATCGCGGGTGCTGTCCGGGTTTACACACCAGCGGCTGAGGCCCTTCACATCGATCGGGAAGCGTAAGGATTTGCTCACCCTGGCCGACCTGCTTGCGACCGGGCAGGTCACGCCCGTCATCGATCGTACCTACCCACTCGACGAAGCAGCCGATGCCCTCCGCTACGTCGGGGACGGCCACACCCGAGGGAAGGTCGTGATCACCGTCTGACTACCTTCACCAGCGAGAACGTCCCAACCCCTGCGTATGTACCCCAGACCTGCCGCCATTCCGGCGGACGGACCGCTTCCCCTCGAAAGAAAACCGATGACCATCCGAACGAACACCCCAAAACTTCTCGACACCCCGCCGATTCCTGTGCAGGCCAAGCTCGCGGCGGCCTGGGGCACCCTTGCCTTCCTCATCCTCTACATCGATTACTTTCACCTCTACCAGCCCGGCGAGATCGACGACATCCGACGTGGCTTCATCTTTGCGTTCGACATCAACGGGGGATTGATGTCCATCTTCTTCGTGATCATCCTGATCCCGGGCTCGATGATCCTGCTCTCCACCACGCTGCCCGCGCGGGTGAACCGCATCACGAACCTCATCGTGGCATCGCTGTACACCCCCTTGCTGGTGTTCAACGCGGCTGGGTCGACCTGGGACTATGCCTTCTACTACGCCCTCACCATCGGCGTCCAACTGGTGATCATGGCCTTCATCCTGCGCTCCGCCTGGACCTGGCCCCGCACCACGTCGCCGGCAACCATGTGGAGCAGTCGTGAGGCTGATCGCGCCCAGCAGCAAGCGTGAACCCATAAGTAGTCCGCGTCCTTCTCGGGGCCTGACTTGCCGGTAGGGGCTTTCCAAGGCCCCTACCAGCAGGTCAGGCGAGCCTGATAGTGATGGCCGCCTCCCCACGACGACGACGACGGCGCCCGCCGCCGCACTGCCGAACGACCCGAATCAGCCAGGGGCAAAGCCCACTTCTCGGCCGACGACCATAGCTACGAGGTCGTCTAGAGTTCCGTGGCACTTCTCCAACTCAGGTAGGTGGTAGAACGTGCTGGTGGTCTCGAGGTTGGTGTTGACTTCGCCCGGCGAATGCAAGATTGTCCTTCTTCTTTGGGCGATCGCGATGCCAAGCTCAACATGTGTGCCCTTCCCGCCTGGAAGCAGGATGACGACGACGTCGGCACCCATCACCGCATCTCGCTCACGCTGCCCGATGGAGCGCAGATCATCGAGGGTGACTGTACCCGCATCACGCTTTGACGCGTTCTGGGTCCAGTCGTAAGTGTTGACGTAGCCCTTGCTTTCCAAGGCTTGCGCGACGTACCGGACGTTGACAATATTCCTGAAGCTCGACGCAACGTAGAACTTTCTCGAAACCTCTGCCTCCTGATTTGTGCCTGCCGCCATTGTGGCTTACTCAACTGCCGGGTGCGTCGCACACGCACCCAGAGGCACCGCTCACCGGGCACCCTGTTCAGTTGTTTGCCTTCGCCCAACTGTTTGCGCACTCCATCAGTAATGACCAAGCCGGAGCCTTGATTTGTCCGTAGCTGGCCAAGTCCGGTGCAACGTTCGCTATGGCCCGTTTGAAATCCGACCAGAGAATCAACTTCTCCGGATTGGCGACCAGGTAGTCCCGGAACAACCTAGCCGCGCGGGTCGTGGCTGCTCCGTCCGGTCGAACATGGATGTTGCAGTTCGGCCCATTGATCGGGGGAGCAAACACCATTTTTGGCCAGTCCCGCCCTTCAGCGGGCTCGCAATTGTTCCACGGCTCTGGCCGGCGTCGGAACCCGGCACTGGTCAGATTGGATTCCGCAAACGACACTTCGAGATCCGAGACAACGATCATCAGATCGATACAGGGCTTGGCCGCCATGCCGGGGATCGAGGTTGATCCGATGTGTTCGACAGCGACGGCGTCAGGGACCAGGCGATTAAGTTGAATGATGAGATCGGCCGCTTCAGTTGCCCAGGAAGGTTGGTAGGACAGAACGGACACGCCGTCCGGAGACAGTTCATCGGCGAAGGGCATAGCGGGCACGCTAGCGGTCAGGTGGTGCAAGGTCAAGCGAATGATAGAGATGCAGGCCGCACGGGTCGATCTTCCCGGGCGGGCGCGAGGCTGTTCACCATCAAGGCGTCCCGCAAGCCCACCCTGCTATGGCGACGAAGCGTGAACTGCTAGGCCACGTAGATGCGAATCGGCGGCCGGTGCCCCTCGTGTGTGGTCCAGCCAGCTAACCCGTGATCCACCCCGCGCCAACCGAGCCGGTCGTACAGCGCGATTGCCGGGCTGAGGAATCCCTGCATATAGAGGTAGCCTTCCCTCTTTATCTGGTTCCACAACCAGGCTTTAT
Source organism: Arthrobacter tecti (assembly GCF_054511355.1). Lineage (NCBI taxonomy): Bacteria > Bacillati > Actinomycetota > Actinomycetes > Micrococcales > Micrococcaceae > Arthrobacter > Arthrobacter tecti. Next base: position 30,493 of record NZ_JBTNCT010000005.1, on the reverse strand, counting down.
CCTGCCGGAATTCATCGGGGACCGGCTGGAGCGCACCAAGGCGGGCGGGGGAATCATCCAGCACATAGCCGTTCGAAGTAAGCATGAATCCGATACTTCCAGCGACGGGTCCCAAGCGACATGCACAATATCGCCCACTTCCTTGGACTTACCTGCAGGGGACGACGACGGCCTCGTATCACACTGGCGGCAGCCGGGCCTTCGTAGCTCTTGGCAAACGGATTCAGGCGGGAGCGATCGCTTTCACCATGACGCAGTTCTTCAGCCCTTTGGGCCTGTCGTAGGTGAAGCCGAGCCGCTCGTAGAGTCGGCGGGTGCCGTTGTAGAGGAACGACGACGACATCTTCTTGGTCTGGTCGGTCAGGTCGTGCGGGTAGCTTTCTACTCGCCCGCCGCCGGCCTGCGCAATTAGTTCGAGCGCACCGGTGATTGCCAGCTCCGTTATGCCCTGTCGCCGGTGGCGCTTGTCGACGAAGACGCAGGTGATTCGGTAGTCGGGGTCTGCGGTCTTGGTGGCGTCGTACTCCTTGCGGTGGTGGATGTTCGGCAGCTCGACCGGGGCGCCGTACTCTGCCCACGCAATGGCCTCGTCGCCGTGCATCACCAGCGCGGCGTGCGCCTTGCCCTGCTCGACGTAGGCCTTCTTCATTGCTCGGCTGCCGTCGTATCCAGGGGCTCGCTCGGCACAGTCCGGGTGGAAGTAGGTGCACCAGCAGCCCCCGAAGATGCCGTTGTGCCGCACCACCATGGCCTCAAAGGCCGGCCAGGTAGCGGGGCTGAGGGGAGCGATGCTGTACGGCGACCCGGCACTCATGCTTTACTCCTTGGCCGCGGCGGACGCGTCCATGCAGAGGACTCCTCTGTTCCCGTCCTGGTCGGCGATCACGGTCAGCATCGGTGCATTGCTGTCGTCGACGACGGTCCCACCCGCCGCAAGAGCGGCGGCAATCCGCCGCTCGGCCACCTCCGGTGCCACGTAGACCTCGACGTGGAATCGCTGACGCTGGGGCTCGTGCTCGTCGGCGTCCCCGAACCACAGGTTCGGAACCCGTCCTGTGGCGTCCCGGACTTCGTCGCTTGGGGTTCCGCGGCCCTGGGCGTCGGCGTCCCCGGTCAGTAGTGCCGCCCACACCGGGGCGATGGTCGCGGAGCTTGCCGTATCGAGGCCGAGCTCGATGACGCTCACCGCGGCCGGGTCTGTGTCGATCTCGTGACCGGATGCTATCTCGGTGATCCGGCGCGCGAGGTCTACGTCCTGCTGAGTCACCCATTCGACGACGTACTCAGTGCCATTGTCGTCGCGGTAGATGGCATTGTCAGTGACCAGTCTCAGGTCGACGTACCCATTGCCGATCGACACGCTCGGGTGGTGCCCGAAGGAGTCACCCGCCTCACCAACCGCCGTGACGAACCGCGCGCCCGTGCCGAAATCTTTGACGAGGTAGCGTGCATGCAGTCCCTGGGCCAGTTTGCGCCAGTCGGTCAGCTCGGCTTCAGCGATTTGCGCACCTGTCAGCATGTCCATAGGCGGACTCTACACGTGATTCAGCTCACAGCGGTTGGCAATAACGTGGAAGTGGCCTTGCGATGGGCCAACGTGCCTTGAACAGTGCGATTAGCGCGACTCGCCCCACGCCGATGAGCCACTCGGAAAGAGATGCCGCCTCTAAACTGACCCTTCTTGGTTCCGGACACACTCCCAATTGTGGATTGGCCGCCACCCTAAGAGCTCGCTTGCTTTCGACGCATCGATCAGTGCCTTGAACGGCGATTCTTCGTAACTATGACGATTACGGATCGGAGTTCCGGGCAATAGCCTGTCAGCAAGCACCAACGATTTGTCCGTAGCCGAACTAATGTCCTTGGCATTCACAAGTAACCGGTGGTGTCCGGCAAGCGGGACGACAAGGGCGGCCAGTACCGCAGCAGCAAGGTCGCGCACGTCTACGAAAGCGCCGTACTCCCAATAGGGGTCCCACTCAATGCCTGGGTTGTTCCTGCGGGCTGTCTTGATGAATTCGTACATAGCCGTGGCGAAGACGCCAGGTGCCCGAAGACAGACGCTCGGTGTCCCAGTGGTGGCTGTAAATGTTCGACAGAGTTCTTCGCCCGCAACTTTTGACCAGGCGTACGCGCCTTTCGGAGCTAACGGGTGAAGCTCGTCAATAGGAAGGTACGCCGGTTCACCTTGCCCCATGAAGCACCCAAACACGTCCACGCTGCTCATGAACACGATGCGTTGAATGCCAGCACGTTCTGAAGCGCGAATAACGTTGTAGGTGCCGCCCACATTGGTTTGGAGAATGGTGGAGTCCTCAGCCGTTGACCCAGCTAACAACTCGGCAAAAGGAGAGTCCCCCTCCTGAGGCTCATCCAACGCTGCCAGGTGCACTACGGCTTCGCAGTCACGTACCGTACTGACTAAAAGGTCGGCATCAAGCACGTCTTGCCCATCCGCCACGTCATAACCGACCACTTCATGACTTGCACCCAACAAGCACGACGTGACTGCCTGCCCAACCATCCCCAGGTGTCCCGTGACGAGAATCCTCATGTTTCGATCCTTACATGACGGCACGGCACGCCTTCACAAGCGGATCGGCTTACGGGGCTAGTAATGAGAATGTCAATGCTATTGGAGGCCACTTCCGCAGCCTGACTTGAGCCCACCCCACGTGATGGCTCGGGCCGGGAGTACTGTTTGAGTCTCCACTCATGATTAGGGGTGGCCAAGTACCAGAGCTACTACCGTTGCTGAAAGGTGAGCGCTTGTCCGAGTGGGTTCGCATACAGGCCAGATCGAAACGCAACTACGTGTGGCTCGGCGTCAACGGACAAGGTAAGCCGAAGATCGACGGAGAACCTTGGTACATGCCCGACGGTGTCACCAGTGTCTATCCATTCATCGTGGACTGGCGTCCTGAGGAACTTCCCTTCCCGGTATGGCTTGCTCCCTACAACGGAGGTAAGAAGTTCGGTGACATGCTGTGGACCGGTGGGATGACGTTGAAGATTGCCTCCACTCGTTTCATCGAGGCACTTCGCGCCGCTGAGGTCACCGGTTACCGAACCTTCGACGTCAATGTTCGAGACCACGTAGGCGCGCCTGTCGAGGGATACACCGGCTTCGCGACCGATTCGTTCCCGGGCTCTGACATTCAGAACATCTACGGCCAGACGGTTCAGAACTTTGCTTTCATCGCCACGCAGCGTGTCGTCGAGGCATTGCACGATCACGGAGTTGACCAGCTGGACATCAGGCCCTACACCCCCGACTGAGACCAGCCGCTGTTCATGGTGAGAGGGGTGTTGGTCTCAAGTCAGGCTGCGGAGGTGGTTTCCACCCAAGCTGCCATAGTCACCAGTACCTGACCACAATGACACCAGGGCTAATCAGATCGTCCTCCATAGACTTCAGAACATATTCTGAGTTAGTTGACGCACCTTGTTTCGGAGGTCAGTAGCTGCGGATGCCATCAAGTTGCTCCCGGAGTATGTCCAGGTGGCCGAGGTGGCGGGCAGTTTCGTCGATCATGTGCGTCAGGATCCAGCGAACGCTAACTGGCGTGAACTGGGGCGGTGTGAACTCCTGCATCGTCCCAAGTTCTAGACGCGCGACCACTCGTCGCGAAAGCGCGCATTCCGCTTCGTACTCGTCGAGAAGCTCGGTAAGCGTCGTACGCGGGAACTCCCAGCCGCCTTCGTCCCGCCTCAAAGTTTTGTCTTCGGCGGCGCTAGGGAAGCTGGCGGCGAACCATCCGCGTTCTGTCCACCGCAAGTGGGACACCAGTCCTGCGATCGTCATTCGCGGTGAGGTCGGCAGAAGCGACCGATAGCTGTCGACCTCGGACAACCCTTCGACCTTGCGGCGCACCGTTGCCCGTTGCCAGTCCAACCAGCCCGTCAAGATCGTTCGTTCGTCGCCGTGACCGTCGGGATCGATGCGCTCCACCCTGTCATTATCCGGGCTCGGAGACCGCGGCGGCTAACGGGGTGTTGATGAAGTTGGTAGCCGACGACGACGGCCTCGTCAGAGATCACGCCCGCACCGACACCAACTTGGCGGCAATCCCGGACTGGGTGTGGACGATGCTCACTAGGCAGCACTCGACGTCGCATAGCGTGGGATGATTGCTAATCAGTAGTGGTCGCGTGCCTGCAACGCCACGATGTGCGTGTCGGTCGCAAGGTAGACGAGGCGGTTCGCCTCATCGATTCGCCGGGACCAGGCGCCCGACAGGATGTGCTTGAGCGGCTCGGGCTTGCCGGTTCCGGCAAAAGGGTCCCGCAAGACATCCCGAATCAGTGCGTTGATTCGCTTCAAAGTCTTCCTGTCCTGGCTTTGCCAGTATGTGTAGTCCTCCCACCCGTGCTGGTCGAATGCGAGCTGTCGACTCACGCCTCGTGCAGTTCGTGAGTCTCGAACTCGCCGCGCCGCGCGCGCTCCAGGGCCGCCAACAGCCGCTGCGCACCTTTGGCGTGGCGCAACAGATAGGCCGTCTCGGTGATCGCGTCGTAATCGTCCTTGGAGATGATGACGGCGTTACCGTGCTTCGAGACCACCTCAACCGGAGCATGGTCCTCGTTGACCTGCTGTATGAGTCCGAACAGGTTGCGTCGAGCGTCTGTGGCAGTGATTGCGGCCATCAGTCATTCCCTTCTAAGTGGTACATGAAAGCGTACCATTTGTGGTCCTTCTGCCGCAGATTGGGATGGGGGCGCCGTCGTCGTTTCTTCCGCGGCTACGCGCGCGCAGGATCCGGAGATCCAGCGGTGGACCGACGTCAGGAAGGCAAGCAGTGCGGCGATGACCATGGGATGGTCCACCGTGACTGATGGCCCGTTCATGGAAACCAAGGAATTTATGGCCGGGGACTACATCGTCGACTGTGTGGACACGGAGCGCGCCGTGGAAATCGCCATAAAACTCGGAGAGGCACAACCATGGCCGATCGAGATACGCCGAATCAACCCATAATCCCGTAGTTCGGTGGTGGGATCTAACGAGCAATCGGTTTCACATTTACCGATGATTTCGGCGGTGCATCGCCGTCTTTATGAAGAGGACCGAATACTTGGTCTGAGTGTTTCCATCACATCAGGAGTGTTATCTATGGCTGCACCTATGCCTTACATCAGCTTCCCGGGAACGGCACGGAAAGCGCTGAGCTTCTACGCGGAGATTTTTGGGGGTGAGCTGTCCCTGTATTCCTACGAGGAATTTGGCAGGACCGATGGGCCGCGAAGCGCCATAGCGCACGGCGTCCTCAGTGGTGACGTGTCCCTGGCGGGATCCGATGCAGCCATAGGAGAACAGACCGTGCAAGTGGAAGGCCTCATGCTCTCACTGCTGGGAACCGCTGAACCGGCGATCCTCCACGAGTGGTTCGATAAGCTCTGCATCGGTGGATTGGTGATCGACCCGCTGGCGCCCAAGCCGTGGGGCGCCTCGGACGGTCAGGTCACTGACCGCTACGGCCTTCGTTGGCTCATCGGATACGAGCCTCAGGCGTGAGCGACAAGCTACTGCTTACCCAACTGGTAAGTGAACGCGATCATGTGTTGCAGGGGGTGGAAGGGCTGACCGATGCCGAGATGGCTCGGCCGCTCGTCCCATCAGGGTGGACCATAACGCGCCTCCTCAACCACCTTGCCTTCGACGATGAGATGTTTTGGATTTCGGCCGTTCTCGGTGGCGACCCCGAGGCCATCGCAGCCCTTCACAACGGTTGGGCATCCCGCCCCATGACGGGCACCGAAGCGGTCAGTATCTATAAGGACGAGATCGAACGAAGCAACAAAGTCCTCGCCAAAGTCGACCTCAACGGCCCGCCCTGCTGGTGGCCACCGCCTAGCGAGTTCGCCGCACCACCGATGCGCGAGGGGCGGGAGGTGGTCTTTCGCGTGCTCTTAGAGACCTCCACTCACGCGGGTCACCTCGACATCGTGCGCGAACTGATCGACGGACACCAAAACGTCGTTGTCAGCTGACCCACCGCATGTCTTCACGAGAAACAGGACGACCTCATATGCCACAATTTGCCATTCTCATCTATGCAGACGAGTCCCTCCATGCTGTTGATGCAGCAGAGACCGAACTCGAAGAGAACGACCAACATGCAAAAGACCTTTCAGCCTCAGGCACCATGTCGCTCGCTTATGCCCTGACCCCTCGAGCTGATGCAGTGTCCATCCGACGAGACAGCACAGACGCTGGACCGTTCGTCCAAGCCGACCAGTTCGTAGCAGGCTTCTACGTCGTAGAAGCTCCCGATCTCCACGGCGCTCTGGTGATTGCCCGCCTGAACCCAGCGGTCCGCACTCGCACCGGTGGCGTCGAAGTCCGCCCCGTACACAGCGGAGGCATCACACTCAATAACAAGTAGAAGATGCGTGGTTTCGACGTGGCCTACTGGGTGCTCCCAGCGGGGACAACGCAATATACCCTGCCCCTGCGCATTCGCGAGAGGCGCCCGCTCCTGGTGAGAATTGCCCTTCAGCGGGAACGATCGCCGCTGTCATTAACCGGCCGCGTCGTCCACATGCTGACTGGTGTCCCAGCTGGGCAGCTCCTCGACGTCGCGGGTGTGGCGTAGCGCGAGGAAGAGGGGAATTGGTGAGAGCACGATGATCGCGCCGGACACCCAAAGGGTGCCGCGCAGCCCGATCGCCTCGCCCAGGATGCCGCCGAAAAGGGCGCCGATCGGGAACAGCCCCATGATCAGGAACCGCATGGTCGCCGTCACCCGGCCGAGCATCCGATCAGGGCAGAGTCTCTGCCTGAGACTCACATTGGTGATGGCGTAGATTATCGACCCGAACTCGGCTGCGCCGCCTACGATGACCAGAACGACCAACCATCCCGGTTGTGCCAGCGGGGTGAGAAGGGCTAGCGGTCCGGTCACTGCTAGTGACAGCCAGATGATGCGGGCGGAGCCGACGAGCCGGGACAGCGCCGGCGTGACGGCGGCACCGACCACCACCATCACGGAGCCGGCCGCGAGGATCAAGCCGATGGCCGCCGGCGTAAGGTTCAGGCTGCGTGAGAGGAAGATGAACATCACGGCGGCGGCGACGGCAAACGAGAAGTTGCCGGCGGCGCTGGCAATCGCGGTCGCCCGCAGAATTCGGTTGTGGACAACAAGACGCAGCCCTTCGACGATCTGCTTCCGCAATCCCGGTCGGTGGGGTTGGGACGGTATGACTGGTTCACGGGTGCGGATCGCCAGAAGTGACACCGCGGAGACAGCAAAAGTGACAGACTGGATGAGGACCACGCTCGCGGCACCGACCAATGACACGAGCAGACCGCCGAGCCCGGGACCGGTCACCTGACCGGATGCACGGATCATCTCCATCGCCGAGTTCCCGGCCAGAACTCTGTCCTTTCCGATGACGAAGGGAATGTAACTCTGGTAGCCGACATCGAAGAAGACGCGGGCGAAACCGGTGAGCAGGGAGACGATGATCAATTGCGTGATGGTTAGCGCCCCGAATAGCGCGGCGAGTGGGATCGTGGAGAGAAGGACTGTGCGGGCGAGGTCGCTGACAACGAGGATCGGCCGCTTACGCCACTGATCCAGCCACGCCCCGGCTGGGAGCCCTATAAGGGCGAATGCCAACGTCGATGATGCGGCAACCAGACCCACCTCGAAAGGCGAGGCCTGCAACGTCAGCACGGCGAGCAACGGGATAGCCACACCGCTAACGTGAGCGCCGAATTGACTGGTGGTCTGCCCGAGGAGCAGTAACCGGAAATCGCGATTCGCGAAGAGCAATCGATTGGACACGTAAGTGCCTCCATTGAGCTAGGAGATGAGCAGAATACCCACCCCACAAGCTCGAAATCGTTGCTCCGGGGGGTCAACTCTAGGCGCGATACAGCGACTCCGTCAACCGGCACTGCACTCCGACGGCGAGTGGCGCGGCGTCGGCGAAAGCCCCGCCATGGACGTGGCCGGCAGCGTCCTCGCACGCCGGTCGCCGGCGTGCAGCTGAGGACCTGGGCTAGGTACTCCCGGTGATTCCCCGAAGTCAGTGTGATGCTTTGCGACGATGTCCGCTCAGGGGAAGGGTCGGAGAATTGGTCGGTCGGGGCGGACCGGAAGCGTTTGTTCGGCAACCCTGCCGTCGGGGCCGGTGAGGCGCACGCGAACAGATTGCGGACGCTGCGGGCTGAGCACCCAGTAGACGCCGAAGCGGCCCGGAAGCCGGCCAACAATGGTGCGGGAGGATGCCGTGGGAGGACGCCCTTCGGGAACGCCTTCCCACGGCATCTCTATGACCACCGGGCGCTGCCCAGGCGCCGGGAGGCCCGGCAGTGACGGGCGTCCGGGCAAGCCCGGACGCCCCGGACGCCCCGGACGTCCCGGCAGCCCGGGACGTCCCGGCAGCCCCGGGCCGGCGGAAGGTGCCGGCTGCAACTCAACCCTCAGCACATACGATCCCGCATGAGTTGCGGCGAACGGTGTACTGCTGTTCCACTCGACGAGAATCCCGGTGCGGGGCTGCCTGCGGGCCAGGACGAGGCCACTGACCTCCGGCGCGGGCAGCAGCGATCCCGGCGCAACGGTCAGCGTCCTCTCGGTGAACCGTCCCAACGGGTCAGTCACGCGGACGGTCACCGTGACGCTCTCACCGACGTCCGTCCGGCGCAACAATGCGTGATAGGTATAAGCGTAAGTATGGGCTCCAGCCGGTGAGACGCCGCTGCCACCCACCCGCCAGAAACCGGATCCGCTGGCCGGCTGCACCTCCGACACCAGCCCAAGCTGCTCCGTGGAGTTCGTCAGCACGCCTGAGGCTGTGCGGGCGTCGACGGTGATGCGATGCGTGCCCAGCGGAGATCGAACCAGGGGTGCGCCGCTGGTCCACGTGATGAGAACATCGGCCAGGGCCGAACCCGCCGGCGCTGCCGTGAGTGTCGAGAGATCAGGCGGGCCCGACGGCGGCACCACCACCCAGGCCGCAGAACTAGCCTCGGAGCGGTCGCTCAGGATGCCGCGTTCGGCGTCGTCATTGCTCCAGGCCGTTGCCCGGTACCACACGCGCTTCCAGGAGCCGTCGGGGACGTCATACCCGTCCAGCCGCCGCAGCGAACCAGCCGATGCGTCCACCGTCCAGCCCGCGGATCCTGCGGATACGGTGGTTAGGGTGATGATGGGGGGTCCCATGGTGGATACATCGCGCACCGCCTCGTCGACGCGCACCCGGTGGAGGTCAATCCTGCTGACCGGCGCCCCGTCGCGCGCCCCCACGAGCACCCGTGCCTTATGGATGCCGGCGTCCTGCAGGGCATGCAGCTCGAGCGTGGGGGGTGCCGGCCGTGAGCGCCGGGGAGCGGCGTAGGCAAACCACTGGTCTGCCGCGGCGCCGCCGGTTGGCCAGGCCGCCTCCACCTGCCCTGCACTCACCCCGATCACTACGAAGACGTGGATGTCCGTTGTTCCCCGGGGCATCGTGATGTCGGTGCTGGTTCCCTTGATGAGGGTGGCGTTCCGCCGCGCGAACTCCCGTCGGGACGGGTTGGCGTTGAAGGCGTTCCGCATCACCACAAGCCTGCCGGAGAGTGTGTCTTCCAGATCCGCGGGCGGCAGCGCATTTCCCTGGAGGATCTTGGTCTCGGTGGACTCGTAGATGGCGTAGCCGGCAACAGCTCCTCCGGCCGACCATGACAGCCGCGCATGCGACTCGCCATTGGCATCCGGCAGGCTCCCGAGGGTCACCAGCTGCACGGCATCAACAACGACGACGGGCGGCCGTGGGTCCGAGGTGGTCACCACGGTGGGGTACTGGGACCACGCCCCTTCGCGACCCGGCGCAACGCGTTCGGTGCCGCGGGCCCACAGGGCCAGCCCGATGTGTCCGGACGAGTCAAAATCCAGTGTGAATCCGGGCAGGCTCAGACGGTAGCGGCGTTCGCGTTCGCCCTGTCCGGCGGACGTCATGGGGGCCGGCTCGTCGCCGCCCGGGTTCAGGCCCTGTATCCCGCCGGTTCCGCCGGCAACGGAGGCCGCGTCCGCGCTGAATTCGACGTCCAGGTACGCATCGGATTCGCCAATGCTGCGCTGCAGGCCGGGGGGCGGCGATGAGTCCGGCGGCACGGCCCCGTGCAGCGGTGCGGGAAACAGCCTTCCGCCAAACCGGATCCGCTGCGGCGAGCGGGCGGACCAGTCCCACATGAACTCGACCTCAAGCCGCGCCGCAACGGGACTTCCCGCCGTCGTCGTACCGGTTGCAACCAGCGCCGCGCTGACAATCCGCACCGGATCCACCGGTGGCTGCTCCACCGTGGTTCCGGCGCTGCGCCAGCCGCTCCAGAGACCGTAGATATCCTGGTGCGCTACGCCGTAGAGCGGTGAGATGGCTCCCGGGTCGGTGGGGATGGGGATTTCGCGGTCGACGGCGGAGATGCGGTTGGGTGCCGGATCGGAGGGCAGCACGGTGTCGTTGATGATGCCGGGCATCCACCCCCCGCCCACGCGGGGGGCAAGCAGCGCCTCGGAGGAGAGGCCGCCGGAAGTGGCGCGCCTGGCGAAGGCGTAGCTGCGTGGCTGCGCCAACGGCGTAACGGGCGGACGGTCCCAGCTGGTCCGTACGGACGTGCGCCAGGATTCGTCCCGTCGTTCGGGGCGCAGGAAACCCATGGGGGCCGTGGACGTTGCAGCCGGCGCCAAGGGCGCAACGGCCGGCCGTAGGTTGGGAACCACGGCGGCGTAGGTCACCCCTGGAGAGTTTCCGTCCAGGCCCTTTTCATAGGTTGCCGTGATGAGGAAGTCGTAGCCGAGGCGTTCGCCGTGGTCGTCCTTCGGGAGGTCGTTCGGCCCGTAGGCCGTGCCCATTCCGAGCGCCAACGCGGCATAGGGATCCGTACCGGCCGAGAGCAGTGTCATCCCCCACGGCGACACCAGGGACGTGGTGGGACTGCCCGGCGCCGTGCCCCCGCTGGAATTGTTGGGCGGCGGCATGGTGACCGCGATGGTCCGGCCAGCGTGCTCCTGTGGCGGGTAGGACGCCGTGATGCCGGCGAGGTGGTGCACCAGCGTTGCGTTGGCGTGGTCAATGACGTCGGTGAAGTCAGGCTCCCACCAGGGCGGCGCTGTGACGCCCGGGGTGAGTTGCGGATTCCAGCCCGACGACGGCGCGCCCCGCCGGAGCCGCTGGCCCGCCGCAGCGGCTGGGTCGGTGAGGAGCGACGCCGGTCCCGAGGCGTCCACGAGCATGCCCTGTTGATTGCCTCCGTAGGCTGTACCGGCCCAGTAACTCCCGTCCGCAGGAAGCCCCACGTACTCGATTTCCTCCCAGCCCATGCGTTCGCCGTACTGGTCGACGGGCGTTCCCATCATCCCCGTCACGGTGATGCCCGGGTCCACCAGCAGTCCGTCCATGGACGAGGCCGAGATGGTCACCGAGCCGGCCCCCGACTCGTACCGGGAAACCGCCACCGCCCCGGATACAGTGGGCCACCCGGTGAAGGCATAGACATAGCCTGAGGGCCCTGAAGCGAAGAGTTGCACGCTGACAAGGCGCGGTCCCGTCCAGGTGATGAGGGCCCGCCCACCCAGCGCGGGGACGGTCACGGCGGTGAACTGCACCTCATCGCGTGCACCCACGCCAACGGGCCGGCGCCACACCGTGAACGGCGAAGTGGGGATGCCGCACTCCGCATTGGTGAGCCACCGCAGCTGGATGTTGGCCGGCCGCTCCTTGAGCGTGCGTGAGTACTCCTTGGACCCGCCATGGGTACCGGCATGCTTGACCCAGTCAATGGCAACGCCCTGCGCCTGGAGTTTCCGGGCATCGAAGAGGTAGCTCATGGTCAGTCCGTTTCTTCCCAGGGTGCGTTGCCAAGAATTAGGTCGGCGATGAGGTGGGCCACGTCCGCGGCAGCGGGTCCGTCGAGGTACTTCTCGGGTTGGGCCAGACGGTCCAGAACCAGCGAAAGCCGCTTGCCGCGTGATCCCGGCTTCAGTGACACCAGTGCCCGCTGGCCGCCCGGCGCACGGACAATCCGGTCAACAACCGCGTCCCCGCCGGTGCCTTCCGCGAGTTCCAACCACAGCCGCGGCGTCATGACGTACCGCCGGTTGCCCTCCACCGCACTGTCCGCCTGCTCAATGCCAACGTGGCGGCTGCGCCACATGGGTTCGGATGAATCGACCAGCACGGCGGCCGGCTGGGGAACAGTCCCGGGCAATCCGGCGCTCTCCCAAAAAACCACAATCCGTGGCGATTCCGGCACACCCATGGGTTCGAGTCCCGCGGAATGCAGTGCCTGGTCAAGCTCGGCTCCTTCCGGCTCCCGGCCGGCAAACGCAGCGGCAACATCCTGCAGCGCGGACGGTTGCGAGTACCGGTGCTGCACCCTCACGTCGGCGAACGAACCCGCGAATTCGGGGATGTCGGTGAACGCACCGGTGCTGAAGGAACGCCGCCAGATGACCTGCCCCTCTTCCCCCTCCGGAGCATCCAGCGCAGCCATCTCCACGTCCATGATGTAGTCCGTGAAGCTCTCGAGCTCCACTCCAACGTTGACCACGGAGTGGCGCACCCGTTCCTCGTCCACCGGGATGCAACTGCCCGTGAGCACGCCCTCCAGCGCCTGTTCCCACGGCGAGAGCACCTGGGCAGCCACCAGTTCGGGGTTGTTGGCTCCGCCGGCCACCGTCCCGGGCAGCATCAGCACCAACGGGTGCGCAAAGCCGGGTTTGGTTTGGACGGGCCGGTAGGCGGATGAGCGTAGCCGCACCTGCAATCGCTTCCCGTAGGCGGCGAACAGGCGCACCACGTTGGAGGTGCCGAAGATGAGCTTGATCGGTTCCCCGGTGGGGAAATGTTGTTCCCCCTCCTCCGGGACGCTGCCCAGCACCCACGGATCGAGGCGGTTCGGCGCCTGTCCGTCGGTCCTGAAGAAGAACGACTGCGGGGACGCCGCAATATCCGCCGCCGGCCCGTCCGTGCCGTCCGGCAGCGCAGGCTTGGCCTGCACCGAATACTGCACGGTGGCCTTGTAGACCGTGTTGGGCAACAGCAGCGCGTAATCGTCCGTATCGCCACCCAGCACATTGCCGACGGGAGCCTGGTTGGAGGTTTGCTCGGTCTGGTCCCAGTCGTAGCGCAGGAACTCCGCGTAACCGGTCAGCTCCGCACCGGCCAGGTAATAGCCGCGGGTTGCCAGCTTGTCGTGGACCATGACGTGGGGCAGCACGCCGATCTGGACATGGTCCACTTTTTCGCTGCCTTTCACACGCACGACGACGGCGAAATACCCCTTGGGTGCCATGGCTGCGGCCTGGCCGCGCAGCAGGAACTCGTCATTCCACCACGGCCCGGCAGTGTCGGTCCAGGTAGGCGGGAGACTGGACGGTGCCCCGTCCACGGGCACCCTGCCGAGTTCGTTCTCCTCGGCGTCGAACAGGGAAACCACGAGTGCGGCTTCCAGGAGTTCGCGGCGCACCAACAGATACAGCACCAGTTGGTCCACCGGACCGGTGTGGAGCACCACGGCGTTGTCCAGGGGCCCCGGTTGGAATCCCGTGTTCTTCCATCCCTCCTGGATGTCCTTGTCCCGCTGCGCGTCGCCGTGGTGGATGGGCGTACGGGCATCGAACATGGGGGCGGCAAGCGACCGGCTGGAGCACTTGCCCTGCCCCCCGCTTTGACTATCGCCCGGCTGATGGTTGTCACCGCCCTGCTTGTCCGTTTCCGGCACATCGAACAGTTGGGCCCGGCGGTAGGTGGCATCGTGGTCCGGGTTGGTGATGACGTCGCCCCAGTTGACCGACGTCGGGACATTGATTTCCGGTTCCTTCCCGCCTCGGGCCGCAAGCACCGGGTCAAGTGGCCCGTGCGTGCCGGGCTCGGTGCCTGGCTCCAGGGGGCCGGGGGTCCCGGGGGTGCCGGTTCCACTGGGACAGGGCACGCCGAGTCCTTCCACCTGGGCCGGGATGACCGCCAGCAGGCTGTCCACCGAGTGGTCACCCGACCTCCACCGTTCGGTCACCGTCAACCGGGTCCGGGGCGGGGTGGAGCGGTAAGTGCCCGGCGGATCGGGCCAGGGCGTGCCGTCCAGCACCCACCCGGTTTCTGAAGGGCCCAACGGTTCACCGAGGAACGTGAAGAGCACCGATGCCGGAGGAGCGATGGGATCGCAGACCGTTCCCCAGCTGTCCGTGACCGATTCCGTCAGCGTGTAGCCGGTTTCCACCGCCTTGGGCGTGCCTTCCGGAATCCAGCTCAACAACGCCAACTGGGCAGAGAGCGCCGTATCCCCGCTCTTCTGCTTCCACCAGGTGGCGGGCGTGGCGCCGTCGGTCAGGGAATCCGCAAGCGGCGAACCGGACGCATCGACGGCATCCAGGGTGACCGACCCAACGGTGTACTTGTAGGACGCAGACCCCTTCTTCACCCAGCCGCCAGCCGGAACGCCGGTGCTGCCCGCCGTCGTCGTACCCTTGAACGCAAGTCCGCCGGCCACCGGCGGCATGGCCATCATGAGCACGGGGATGGCGTCGATGGGAACAGTGGTTTCGGGGTTCAACGCACCGAGCGAGTCGGCGCCGTCCGCCAGGCCGCTGTCGATCGGCTTGTCCACCCCCGTGCCCATCACCAGCGCGGGCGAGCGGCTCACCAGCTTCAGTACTTCCACGAGCGGCGGCGGAGGCGGAGTCTGGATGGAGGTCTCGCCGAGTTCGAAGGTCACGCAGCCCTTGACTTCGAAGAAGAAGAACTTCACGCGCCCACAGATTTCGCCGGTGATCCGCGACACCTTGGCCGGATTTGCGCCGATCATCTTCTCGCCCACAAAAACTTCCAGCGTGGCCCAGGCGCTGATCTCGATGATGAACAGGTGGAGGCTGCCTCTCACATACAGGATTCCGGCCAGGCAGAACGGGTCAAATCCCACAATCGCGTCAAAGCCGGCCGCCAGCTCCGCATACAGCCCGCTGCCGCGGTCGCCCCACTCGAAGGACACATGGAGGCCTGTGGCAATGGAGAATCCGTACACTTCGGGCAGATCCCCGATGTCCTTCAACCCGTTGCCGGAGAGCATCAGGTACCCGGAGCCTTCGAACACGTCGAGGATGTTTGCGTGGATGGGGCTGGAGTACCGGCCAAGGTACAGGTGCCAGTCCTTCACGTCGTTGAAGTTGAAGAAGGCCTCCACGGGGATGTGGATTTCCAGCAGGGGCGCAATGTCGAAGTCGATCGAAATGCCGATCGTTAGGGTTCCGCGCCCTATGTCCAGGTCGATGATTGCAAGGAACGTTCCCTCCGCGTTGCCTCCCAGTTCCGGCATGACCGCCAGCAGCTTTGCCTTCATCATGAGCAGCAGCCGGGGCCCCGGCAGCTCCAGCATGATCACGCCCTTGAGGTTGAAGATCACACTGGATCCCATGGTTCCCACGATGGCGCCCACGCCAAACGCCCAGGTGTTCACCTCCGGGCTCCAGTACTGCAGGTTTGCGGGGTTGCCACCGGTTGCGCGCAGCCACGCCAGGGCAGGGGCCATGTTGGTGGTGTCGATGCCCGTCATGTCCCGTGAATAATTCATGGCAAACAGGCCAAGGAAACCGTAGATCCCAAGCCCGGAGTTGCCCAGCGGAATAGCCACCGGGAACTCCACCTCCAGGGTGAGGATCACGGCCGTGGCGGGGCCGCCGTCGTCCGCTGAAATGTTGGCCACACCCACACCTGCGGCGATGCGGACGGACACCGGAACGATGGTCAGGTCCAGTTGGCCGATGATCTCCGTCGCGCTCATCTCGAGGTAGCCCGCGCCCGTCAGGGCACCGGGAATGTCCACGGACGCGCCGAAGGCCGTGAGGGCAAATCCGAACGGCTCAAACGTCACCCGCGCACGGGCGCGGTCAACGCTCACCACCCCCAGGTCGATGGCGAAACCCAGGTCTATCTCGAACACGAACGGGTTGTTGCGACCCACTCTGGCGCCAAGCACCTGCAGGATCTGGCCCAGCGGATCGGCAACATTGAGCCCGCCGGGACCGGACACATCGATTGAATAGCCCTTGGACGCATCAAACACCGGGCGGAACTGGAAAGGCTGGCCGGCGGTGCCGTCGCCCAGTCGGATCCCCACTGCCTTGTACCGGATGGTTAGCGGAGCCTCACGGGTGATTTCCACGATGTCGAAGATGTTCATGGAGAGTGCCGCTTCGATGTCGAAGAGGATCACCACCTCGTTGGCGCCCGGGACGGCGTTGACCAGCACCTCGCCGCCATACCAGACCACGCGTTCCGTCTTGGCAAACCCGGTGCCGGCAATGGCGGCCGGAATGGCGAGCATCGCTCCGGTGACGGCCATCTGCGTGATCGCGCCCTCGTTGGCCAGGGCGCCCGCCGTCTCCGACAGCACGGGCATGAGGGCAACGGCGGCCCCGAAGAAGTCGAGGCCGAACTCGGGGTCCTGTAGCGGTTCGCCCGGCCGGATGCCCCACAGGTAGAGGCCGTCCTTGTCCTGCGGGTGGGAACCGTACTGTGCGGTGATCTTGACCGACCCCACGGCCTCGTCGATCTCAACGAGGAGCCTGATCCGGATGATGCCGTCCGCCGGGTTGCTGCCGATGGCACGGGCGGCGCTCAGGGGCTCGCTGTCGGGTTCCATCTGCCCGGCGAGCCGATCCTCCGCGGCGGTCTGGATGTCAAACTCCCCGAAGACCTCGCAGGAGACAAACTTGTTCTGGACAATGCGCACCACCGCCCCGAGTTTCCGGAACCATTCCGGCGGGTTGGTGCGGGCGCCGCCGTCGTCGGAATCCGGGGTGTCAATGTCCGTTCCCGGCCCGCCGGCGGCATTGTCGCGCCACAACTCCGCCGTGACCACGCGGTCGCCCGCCGCAATAGCCGCCCACGTGGCCTCCGCCTTCCAGAAGGTGCGCCGCACATTGAGGGAGGGGCCCTGGTTCAGCCAGTTGGACATGTCCGCAGCGGCGGTGACCTGCAGCGGGCCCCCTGCCGTAGAAACCTCGCTGCGGATGCGTTCGATGCGGAGCTTGAGTGCATTGGCGCGCCTGAGGGCCAGGCGGTCGTTGTAGCTGCGGACTGTCTGGGTGTCCGTGCCTTCGTAGCTGGCGTAGCCTTTCACCGCGATGGGATGGTTGCCCGGGAGTGCGGCCAGGAGGGGGCGAAGCACGCTGTCCATGTCGGTGCCCTGGGTCCAGGGTGTGGCCGCACCGGCATTGGGCGCAGGCGTGGACCGGCTCTCCGCGGACGGTTCGAAGCCCGGGTCCGGTGCGTCGAAGCGGAAGAATGCCGTTGCCGTGCCCGTGGCGCTGCCAGGGCCGGCACCCCCGGGAAGCCGGGCCTCCACCGAAAACCGTTCGCCGGGATCGACGTCAAGCGTGAGGGTGGGCCCCGTGGTGGCCGTTCCGCCGTTGACCCTCCACTGCGTGGTGGCAGCCGTTGCCGTGTCCACATCCAAGGCAAGCGTGACTGACGTTGTTGTGGCGGCTGTTGTCTCGGAAACGATCCGCAGCCGCGGTTCCGCAGCTTCCACGCCGCCCAACGTGGTTGCGGTGGTCTGCAAGCGCACGGACTCCCCTCCGCCCGCCGGTGGTGCCGCCAGTTCCGAGGTGTTGATGGTCAGCGTTGCGGACTGGGGGGTGGCGCTGGAGTCGGTGACCGAAATGACAATCTGCCGCGTCGCGTCCGTGGAGAGGTCAACGTCGGTGACCCGGCCCGCGGGTTGGGCGGCGCCGTCGATCGAGATGCGCACCGTGTAGGGCGCCAATCCGCCTTCCACATCCGCAACCATGCGGGTGAGCTCGGGGAGAGTGACCGTCCTGGTGTCGCCGTCACCCTCCGGACGGTAGCTTCGGCCCGCCGCGTCGTAGAAGCGCGCTCCGAGCTGGAGGGCACCGGCGCCCTGATAGGCGACGGTGAGGTCGAAGTCTCCGGAAACGCCCGACGTGTCGCCAAAGCCGATCAGCAGGTTCTTGGCACCGGCATCCACGCACAGGTCCCGTGCACCGCCGGGAGCCACAAAAAGCCGGATTTCGGGAAGGTACAAACCCTGCCATGCCGGGTCCAGATTGAGGAGGGCAAGGACCGCAGGTGGAGTTGCGTCACCGGACAGGTCCAGCATGCCGCCCCGGAAGCCGAAGCCCACCACTTCGGTGGAGCCAATGAACGCATACGGCGGCTGCATGGTCACAAACGACGCGATATTCGGGTCGTCAGTCCCGGTGGTTCCGATGCCGAGCAGCTTGGCATCGGTTGCCCCGCCTTCACCGAAGATCTGGAACTTCACCGCGGGAAGGGTAAACGTTACCTCGGGATTTTGCGGATCCGGAGTCAGTTCGCCGGGTGCTTTTCGCTTGGCCCCCCGGAGGAACGGAGCCTTGAGGACAATGTTGGTCAGCGAGAGGTCCAACGTGAACTCCTCGCCGCCGAGCCCGGGAACCTGCAATTCAAAGGCGATGGTGGTGTTGCGTACGTCGATCCAGGAGTTTTCGCCGAAGGCGTCCGCACCTCCGGCCGTGGACGCCGGCGTCCAGACAAGCCGCTTGCTCACCACATCAACGCCCAGTTGCACCCCAGCAGCGAATGACACCGAGCCGGTGACGGTCACGCCGTCCGGGTTGGAGGGGTTCTGCTGGTCTTCGACCGTGAAGCCGTCGAGGGCTTCACCCAATTCCCCGAGGTCATTTCCCCCGGTCAAAGGCGCAAGCAGATCCAGTAACGAAGACATTCCCCCAACTCCTCTTCTGGAAGGCCAGACCTCGAATTTCTTGATTATGGCCCTCGGAGGGAAACTCCACAAGGGTAAAAATTGATCTACGGGAAAATCTATGTTAATCTTCGCGATTCCTATGGAAGGTGGCGAGGCCAACCGACACCGGCCTCGTCGCGAACCCCAGCCTGTGCGGCGGTACCTACAACCTGTTTGCCCACACGCTGAAGAAGTTCGGCATCACGGTCACCTTCATGGCAGATCCTGTGGGCGAGACTCAGAGGCTGATCAGTACCAGCGCTGCCGCACTGAGCGCCAGCCCCACTCCCTGGCGGCGCGACCACCATCGCCTCGCGGCGATCGCGGCGACCATGACCGTCACCGCGGAGTAGAGCGAGGTGATGACAGCGACGACGGTGAGGTCGCCCGTGCGCAAGGCTGTCTGGAAGCTCGCCGTAGCCGCACCTGCCGCCAAGCCCGCCGCCATCGCGGCGACCTTTGCCGCCTGCGGGGGACGACGCAGTGGACGCACGGTCGTGAGCACGACAGCCATCAGCACGAGCACGGAGACGCCCTGGCTCACGGCGAGCGGGACGAGTCCGCCCTCGGGCGACGTCTGGCCGAGGCACGCGAACTGCGTCCCGAAGCCGGCACCGGCACCAGCCCCGAGCAGCACGCCACGCGACTCGTGCTGCTGCTGACCGCCTTCTCCGGAGACGAGCCAGATGGCGGGCACTGCGGCGGCGAGTCCGAGGATCTGCAGCGTCGACAAGGTATCGCCGCCGAGAATCCCGGCTGCAACGGGGACTGCGATCGCGACGATCCCGGAAGTGGGCGCGACCGACGTCGCGCCGTGGCGGGCGATGCCCTGGTAGATGAGGGCGTTGCCCGTCGCGCTGCCGATGCCTGCGGCGGTCGCCCAGAGCAGGTCCGATGCGCTCGGCTCGCGGGTGGCGATGGGGAGAACGACCAGCAGCAGTGCGACGCCGCAAGCGAGGGTTTGGCTGATCACGGCCACCACACGGGCGTCGAGCCGCCGCGCCGCGACACCGCCGGTGAAGTCGGAGGCTCCGTAGCAGAGCGCAGCAGTAGTCGCCAGCGCGATGGCGAGCACCGCCGACCTCAGGACTGCGTGGTCGCGGTTGGTGCCCCATGCTCGCCGAGCCACCGCGTGAGCGCTTCGAACACGGTTGGCCAGACGCGTCGCGGTAGCTCGTGGCCGACGCCGTCGAGCACGACGAGGTCGGCGGTGGGGATCTCGTCGGCGAGGGCTTCGCCGTTGGCCAGCGGGAAGAGAGGGTCAGCGGAGCCGTGGAGCACCGTGGTCGGCGCGGCGATGCGGTGGAGGTCCTCACGCCACCTTGGGCCCGGGTTCATCATCGGATGGTTCCCCGACGAGCGCAGGTCGGTTGTGCGTCGGGCAGCGGCCGCGCAGACGGCGCGCACCGCGGCATCGTCGAAGTCGTCGCCCGCGAGCACGCGCTCGCTCTCCACAAAGTAGTCGACTACCGCAGGGATGTCCTCCCAGTCGGGCTCTCCGAGCGCTTCCCATGCCCTCAGAAGCTCGTCGGTCAGCTCCGGCAGATCCTCATCGGCGGGTCCGTGCCCTGTGGGCCGACTCGCGATCAGGGTCATTGACGCTACACGTTCGGGGTGACCGATCGCCATCAGCTGGGCGACCCATCCGCCCTGGGACATGCCCACAAGGTGGGCTCGGTCGATGTCGAGCGCGTCGAGGATGCTGACGGCGTCTGCGACGAGGTCGCGCAGACCGTAGTCCGGCTTCTCGACGGGCCAGTGGGTGCTGGCCCCGGTGTCGCGCTGATCAAAGCGGATGATGTGTAGGCCGAGATCGGCCAGCGCTTCACAGAACTCCGGTGGCCACCAGTCGCGGCTGCAGGACGTGCCAGCCAGGAGCAATACCGCCGGGTCGGCGGCGTCGCCCCACGCCTCCGCCTCGAGCCGCGCACCATCGGTGCTCACGGTCGTCGTCGATGTCATCCTCTCTCGTCCCTTCTCAAAACTCGGACATCTGCTCGTGATTGAGCCTCCCGCATCCACTCCCGCTCGATCCTGCGTACGAGGACCGGATACACGATTAGGTACCGGAGCGGCTTGATCGCGGCCATGTAGGCGCGACCCAGCAGTCCATTGGGTTGAACCAGGGCCGTCATCTGGCCGCGGTAATTGCCGGAGCCGTCGGGAACCCAGCCGATGTGTATCACCGTGTGCACGGTCCGGTTGGCCAGCTCCGCCGCCCACTCGTGCTCCAGCTGGTACAGCGGGGTGAACGGTTCGAATTCCGGCCCCGAGGGCGAATCGCGCAGATCCGCAGGCAACCGGTCCCGCAGCGAGGGCACCCGGAAGCCGACGCTGGATACTTTGCGGTCCCAGCCCAACACTGCGCCGAGTCTCCACCGGGCCTGCCACAGAAACCGGACGATGAAAGGGGCTCCGTGTGGCCAGTCGTCGGAAGCGAACTGCGACACCAGCCGAGGGAACTCCTCCGCGCCACCTGGCGTCCGTAGTAGCCACACGTCCTCGACCTTGAAGTCCGGTGCCACCTCGTGAATGCGCCACATACGCGACGTGTGGGCGGTGATTGGCAGCCTCAACGTTGAACCTCCCTTTCCTCGTGGGCCGGCAACGTCGAGGACCCGACGACTCTCGGTGGATCAGTCACGAGCGGGGTGGGCGTCAACCCAAGGACTCCCCGCGTAGCCCGTTCCATGAGTTCGATGTCGTGTGGAGCGTGGCCGGCTAGTTCCATCCCGACCGCCTCGACGATCGCGGTGTAGGCTGCTGCCACTTCCCGGGCCGGAGGTCCGGGAGGGATCGACCCGTTGGCCCTGCCTGCAGCGATCAGATCAGCGCAGTCGGCGTCGAGGCGATCAATGATCTCGGCGATGGCCCTTCCGATCGGGTGGTCTTGTCCGGCGAACTCGACTCTGAGTGTCATCAGCACTCTGGCCACGTCGCGGCGGCAGTAGATTGCGTGGCCCCGGGCGATCGTCATTAATGCATCAAGGGCGTTGGCTTCTTCGGCGGCGGGATCACCCACCTCGGCCCGCCAGGTCTCCTGGATCCACTTCACCACCGCCAATGCGAGCTCTTCCTTGTTCGCGAACAGGTGATACACGGCCCCGCGGCTGTATCCCGCCTCGCTCGCAACCCGCTCCAGCACCAGGTTGGCGTACCCGTGCGTGGACATTCGCCGAGCCGCTGCTTCCAACAGTGCGCTCGTGGTACGCGCGCGCCGATCGGCCTGTGTCTGCCGCTGCTTCGCTCTCGTCATCGCTTCTCTCCCGCAAACATAAGCGCGCGTCCTTGCTTTCGGAGCCACCGGCTGTCTGCGGATCCCTTGACGGAGCGCCTTCGCCTGGCCTGCCATGGCCACTGTGGGCCTTGGCTTGGAGAGCAGCGCTGTCGACGTCTGTCCCCGAAGGCGATCAGTCCGCCGACGAGTAGGAACGCCCAGCCGGGGGAGGCCGGGAGCACAATTACAAGGGCCGCTCCCCAGGCGAGAAAGGTACATCCCAGCCACCCCGGTACGCGATGGCACTGGCGGGCCGACCACACGACGTAGCCACCGAACGCGAGGGTCGGCACGCCCCAACTGCCGACGGTGGTCCAGAACGTCTCGGCGCGCTCGAACTCGCTGATGGTGCTGGGCGTCTTGAGGGTGAAGGTGTTCCACACTCCGTCACCAAGGACCTGCGACCAGACGTTGCCCCGCTCCAATGGCGCGACAACCACATGCACGGCACCCATGCCGATGGCGATCCAGCCGGCAGCCTCAACGAGGGGAACCCTCTTGCCCACAACGCAATCTGTTTCCACAAAAAAAACATACATGCACGAATGTATGTTGACAAGCCCGAACGAAAAACCGCTTGACCCGGCCGAATGACGGCGCCTTGAGCGCGCCTTCTCGGTACCCAGGGCGAGGTTCCTGCTCGGGCTGGGTCCGTTCGCGAGAATCCTCGCCATGACGCTGGGTTCGCTCGGCTCGATCGGCAAGGTGTTCGCCGAGGCCATGGAGTCGGTGGACCGCGGCCCGATGGTCGCCATGGAGGCGGTTGGGGCGTCGAAGCGGCAGGTCATCCAGTACGGGATTGTGCCGCAGGCTGCACCGCTTCTCGTCTCGTATACGCTGCTGCTGTTCGAGGGGATTGTGCGCGGCGCGACGATCCTCGGCCTCGTGGGCGCCGGCGGCATCGGCCTCGAACTCACCACCGCCATGCGCATGTACGACTACGGCCACCTCAGCGCCATCATCATCTGCATCATCGTGCTGGTCACGGTGATCGACCAGGGCAGCGCCCTTATCGAGTAGAGAATCACATGACCACTGTTGTTGAAATTGAGTTGAGTGCGCCGGTCAATCTGCGCGACCTCGGCGGCATCTCCACCGCCGGTGGCATCCTCCGCGACGGGTTGGCCCTGCGTGCCGATGACCTTGCGGTGATTACCGACGACGACGCCGCCCGCCTCGTCAGCGCTGGCCTCACCTCGGTGATCGACCTGCGCACCAGTGACGAGGTTGCTCTGACCGGTCGCGGGCCGTTGGCCTCCTATCCGGTGGCCTACCACCACCTGCCTTTGATGGCGAGAATTGGTGCGGGGATGCCTGAGGATCGTTCGTTTGTGATGGATCACGTCGCGATGGGGCAGATGTACGCGCGGATGGTGGAGACCGCCGCGCCGCAGCTGGTGACTGCGCTGGGGATTATTGCGGTGTCGCCTGGTACGACGGCGTTTCATTGTGCGGCGGGCCGGGATCGGACCGGTGTGCTGGCGGCGGTCCTGTTGCTGGTGTTGGGAGCCGACGACGACGACATCATCACCGACTATGCCCGCACCGACCTCAACATGGCCGCGATTCACGAGCGCATGCGCCCAGTCATGGGAAGGCTGATGGCGCGGCTCGGTTTCGACCTCGAGGAGATGACTTCGCTGACAATGTCCGAGGAACCGATGGACATCTCGATGCGGACGATGCTCGCCCGCCTGCGTGAGCGGCACGGTGATGCGCTGGCACCGTTGCGTGCGGCGGGGTTGTCGAATGCGATTGTTGCCCGTCTGCGTGAGCGGTCGGTTGCATGACGACCACGCTCGTCGATGTCGCGACGCCGGCGCAGACTGTGCGTCGGCGTCCTGGCCGTCCGCGTAATGAGGAAATCGATGCCCAGGTCCTGCAGGTGACTCTGGAGCTAATTGATCAAGGGGCAGAAATTACGACGTCGCGGGTCGTCGAGCGTAGTGGTGTGAGCAAGGCTGCGCTCTATCGTCGGTGGCCTTCGCTGACAACGCTGATCGCTGCGGCTCTTGACGTCGGTCGTGAGATGCCGCCTGCTATTCCGATCGATGGCAACCTGCGGGAGTCAATCATCGGGGACTCCTCGGCGGGAGCGACGGATCCGGTCTCGGCGGCTACTCGGAGGCGCGGTTCCGGCAGCGCATCCGGTTGGCGATGGCCGACCGTGAACTGCAGAAGGCCTACTGGAAGTCGCACGTATCGCGCCATCGGGCACCGATAGAGGCGGCTCTCCGTGCAGGGATCGAGAAGGGTGAGCTTCGTGCGGACCTCGATGTGGAGGCGTGCTTCGACCTCATCGCCGGTGTTTTCTACTACCAGTTGGTGGTCCGCGGCGATCGTGTTGAGGATCCAACTACCCGAGCGCGCTGCCGTGCGGCACTCGACGTCGCTTGGCGGGGGATGGAAGCTCACCGCTCTGTGTGATTGAGTATTTGATGCTTTGAGCACCATCTGATCGTGCGGTTCAGCCCCACCGTTTGTGCGGGAGAGCGCCAGCGATGGTGTGTTTCAGCACCGCTGGCGCTTCCCGTCATGGATTACGCGGTGGTCAGAGCTGTGTGCTCGCGCATGTTGTAGTTGCCCGTCTCAACCCAGATGGTGTTGTGGATGATCCGGTCCATGATCGCGTCGGCATGGACGCCGGAGCCAAGGCGTTGGTGCCAGTCTTTCTGCTGATACTGGGTGCAGAACACTGTCGAGGTCTCGCCGTAGCGGCGTTCCATCAGCTCCAGCAGCATTCCCCGCATCGATTCCGTCGGTTTGTCCAGCAACCACTCGTCGATCACGAGTAGGGTGAAAGCCGCATACTTCCGCAGGAACTTCCCGGACCCGCCGGGGGTGTCTTGCGCGGCAACCCATGCTTCCTCGAGGTCCGGCATCCGGACGTAGTGGGCACGGATTCTGTTCTCGCAGGCGCGCTTTGCGATCGCGCAGCCCAAGTAGGATTTCCCTGATCCGGTGAATCCCTGGAAGACAACGTTTTGCTGCCGGTCCACGAACGAGCAGGTGCCGAGCTGACTGAGCATCTGCTGGTACAGGCCGCGCTCGTCCAGCAGGTCGATGCGGCGCATGTCCGCGTTTGGGTATCGCAGTCCCGCGCGCCGGATGAGTCCTGCGATCTTGGAATGGGTGAACGTGGAGTATGCGTCATCGACGGCCAACCGGACGCGCTCCTCGAAGGAGAAGCTAATCGATAGCGTCTCGTCCTGGGTATCGATCGCGTCCATCAACTCGCCGGCGTTCATCTCCCGCAGCTTGCGTTTGGTTTCTCCATCGAGCCGGCTCATCGGTTCCCTCCGGCGTAGTAGGCGCCGCCGCGAACGTATCCGCCGTCGTCACTCTCTGGCCCGTCGGGGACGTGCCCGGTCTTGTCTTGCCCGGTATCGAGGATCGGCCTCAGGTGCGCGTAGCGCGGTGAGCGGATCGGACCCCGTAAGGCCAGTGCGCAGGCCGCTTCCACTCTGACCGGGGAAAACCGGCGCGAGAGCCGCAATACTGCCAACGCTGGGTCGTAGGCTGCTTCTTCGATGGGCGCGGATTCGAAGATCTTGCCGATCACTGTCACCGTCGCCGGCCCCATCCGGGCAGCCCACTGGTCGATCCGGGCTCGGTCCCAGGCCTGGAAGCTGCGCCCTTCGGGAAGGTCCGCCGCGTTCGTCTGATACTGGTTCGTCGTCGACGCGGGCAGCAGCAGGTGGCTCGTCAACCGTTCGTCACTGCGATAAATCTCCAGCATGGTGTCCGTGACCCGCAGGTCAACATGACCGCCGATATGGGTGAAAGGAACGGAATAGAAGTTCTTCGCCCAAACCACATGCCCGTTCCTGCCCACCTTGCGCTTGTAGGCCCACGAGCTGATTTCGAACCCAACCGCCGGTAGCGGTTGCATCAGCGGCAGCTCCTCCATGGTGAAAACGCTCAGCCGAGACCCGTCCCGTTTCTGGAACGGCTGCCGGTTATAGGCATCGATCTGCTCCCGGATCTGCCCCCGCAGCTGCGCCAGGGACGTGAACTGCTCGTGCCTCAAACCCGCGATGACCCAGGTGGCGACGTGGGAGACGGTGTTTTCGACGCCCGCTTTATCTTTTGGAGCCCGAACTCTGCCCGGTAACACCGCGGACGAATAGTGCGCGGCCATCTCTCGGTACGCATCGTTGAGGACGACTTCACCCTCGCGCGGGTGGGAGATCACCCCGGTCTTCAGATTGTCGGGCACCAAGCGCGGGACGCTACCGCCCAAGAACCCGAACATCGCCACGTGGGCGCGCAGCCACGACTCCTGCCGCATATCCAGACATGCCTCGACAAATGCATACCTGCTGAACGGCAAACAGCCGACAAAAAGATACACCTTCGAGATCTCACCCGTGGTCGGATCCAGAAGCTCCATCGTGGGCCCTGACCAGTCGACCTCAATACTTCGGCCGGCCTTATGGCCCACCCGCGACGATGCCCCGGTCACAGCCGCGTAGTCGCCATAGAGCCGACAAAACCGGTCATAGCTCATCACTGCCTGCCCCGCGCGAGCACTGGTGTCGACATACTCCTGGTGCAGCAGCTTCAACGTCACACCGACCCGCGCCAACTCGCGGTGCACCCGCGGCCAGTCCGGTTGCGCAAAGACACTCTCGCGGACCCCACGGCCAGGAAACAACGCCGCATAAACTTCGGCCTCGGACATCTCCACGACATCGTCCCACCCGAGACCCAGCCGATCCGCAGCATCGAGCACCGCTTGGATGCTATGCCGGGATATCCCGTGAGCGGACTCGATTGCTCGTCGCGACAGGCTTTGATTACGAAGCTGCAGAACCAGCTTCGCTTTGATCTTCCGTACCATTACCGGTACTCCTTCCACCACATGGCCCTCACATGGTGGAAGGAGCATCTCAGCCGGTGTTCAACCACACCGACAGTGGTGCTGAACAGCACGCATCACGGAACTGAACAGTGGTGCTCACCCGCACCAGAGGTGGAGCCCTTAGAGGCGAATATTCATGATCGCCCGACTTCTTAGCGGAGCAGGTCCCGAACCATCGGAATGACCTTTGTTCCATACAGCTCGATGCTGCGCATCAGCTTTTCGTGGGGTAGCGGGCCGGCACTGTATTTGAGGTCGAAGCGGTCGAGTCCCAAGGTCGTCGCTGTCGCTGCGATCTTGCGTGCGACGGTTTCTGGGGAGCCGACATACAGGGAGCCGGTGTCTGCCTCCTGGGCGAACTCCGCGCGGCTCGTGGGGCCCCAGCCGCGCTCGGCCCCGATGCGGTTCCTCATCACGGCGAAGTCGGGCCACAACTCCTCCCGGGCCTGCTCATCGGTGTCTGCGATGTGGCCCGGGGAGTGGACGCCGACGGGCAGGGTCGGCTGGCCTAGCTCAGTGAGGGCGCGGTGGTACAGATCGACGTAAGGCTCGAAGCGGGCCGGGTCGCCGCCAATGATGGCAAGCATGATGGGGAAGACGTAGCGGGCGGTGCGCACAACGGATTCGGGGCTCCCGCCGACGCCGATCCAGGTCTTCAGCTTCCCGGAGGCGGTCGTTGGGAAGACGCGCTGGTTCGTCAGGCCGGCGCGGGTGCTTCCCGACCAGGTGATGGGCTCTTCCTTCAGGACTTCGGCGAACAGGTCGAGCTTGTCCTCGAAGAGTGTTTCGTACTGCGAAAGGTCGAAGCCGAACAGGGGAAAGGACTCGGTGAAGGAGCCCCTCCCGAGGATCACCTCCGCCCGGCCGTTGGAGGCCGCGTCGAGTGTCGAGAAGCGCTGGTAGACGCGTACCGGGTCATCGGAGCTGAGGACGGTGACCGCAGATCCCAGTCGGATCCGCTCGGTTCTGCCGGCAATCGCGGCGAGCACTGTCTCGGGCGCAGAGACGGCGAAGTCGTCGCGGTGGTGCTCTCAGACGCCGAAGAAGTCGACTCCGACCTGGTCGGCGAGGATTGCCTCGCTGATGACGTTCCGGATCACCTGGTCGTATGCGACGGGGTTGCCGTCCGCGCCCTGGGTGACGTCTCCGAACGTGTCGAGTCCGAGCTCGAGTTCCTTCGCCATGATCGTGCTCCTGTATTGTGTTGACGCTGATCAAAGACCTGCGGCCCAGTGGAACTTGAAGGTTCCTCCGGTTGGGCTTCGTAGTCTGGTCATCAAGTGGGGAGAGGCCGGATGGCATCAGGCGCTAAAATCTACTCCTTGAAGCTGTGTCACTTCATACCGAATTGAAAGGAGCGCTCAGCAGTGGTCAAGGTGATGGGAAATTCCAACTGAGTGGAAAGATCCTCTAGATAGGCTAAGAATTCTCTCACGTCTCTTTTGGTTCCATCCGCGAGGCTGACTTCTAGGGAGCCCCCAGGCGTGATCTCAGCCAGTGCGAGCATGCCCATTGAGTCGGCTTTGCGCGAGATGAGTTGTGTTAATTCTGACGGCAACTGCCCGCTGAAAATACGGCTATTGCGAGACGATTGTGCAATGCTTTCAGACCGCTGCCCCAACTGTAGATGGTGCAATTCGCTCGGACTCATCAGCTCTCTCTGAAAACCGGACGGAAAATCACTTCGTCGTTCTACCCGATCTACCTTATCCTCAAGGCGTTCCACTACGCGGAGTAATAATTGCTCAGTTGTATCTCCGGAAGACTCCACCTGTTGCTGTGTGGTCCACGAGCGAAAAGCCGTGGCCACTGGGTTCAACATGTCTTTGAATGCAGATGGCGCGCCCATACTCGCTGTCTTAGCTCTTAGCTGGTCGATCGCATCTTCGATCTCCTCAGGCATCAAACCGTACTTGATTGCTCTTTGGTCCTGGATATCGAATGGGGACCTATCCGAATCACCGTCCATAATTACCACATGTTTGTCCATGGCGTGGGCTAGGGCAAGTTCATAGAAGACGTTCGGATTCCGGCCGGTGATGTCGGCAACGCAGATGTGAGACTTGAAGATCGAGTCGAGCATCGCTGCGGTGATCGCATGTGGAGAATCATGTTCGTCTGCACGCTCGACCATGTAAGCCGGTGCGGGAAGAGCGGCACGCACAATATACTTCAGGAATCGGTCGGCACGAGCACGCTCGCTGCTTGCGACGCTGCCAATGGGCGAAATGACAAATACGCGCTTAGGTTCCGCCGACTTGCTTTCTTGTTCTGCTGGCACGATGCTAGGTGCTTTCTTTTCGGAATACGACTTTGCAAATTTCATTATGGGTCTATCTAGCACCCGGAGAGCGCTCGATCTCAGTCTGTGCGAACAGTCGTATTGTCACCCATTTGCCGAGATTAAACTACACCGGATGCAATACCCGCTGGAGGCGCCTTGTTCAGGAACTCGGATCCGTTGTCGAAGTCCAGGCCGGTCACCGCGAACGGGATCTCAACGACGCCGGCCTTTAAAGCGGCCAGGATGTGGGAGTGGGCGTTGTTGCGCACGGTGCGGGTGAACACCCAGCCGGTGTGCACGTCGGTCAGGTTCAGCGTGCGGGCGAACTCGCCCTGCAACGTCGGCCCGCAGTGCGCGACCGTGTCGCCCTCGAAGAACCCCGGTTCGGCCTCAACCTCATCCCCTGCTCTGCGGATCGTGATCGAAGACCGCAGCAGCGGTGAGGGCTTCGTCGTCGACACCCCCCGGATCTGATCCGCCGCTTTCGCCGGCTTCAGGTAGCGGTCAATCGACGCCGCGCTCATCGCTAAGAGTTCGGCGCGCACCTCCGGCCCATATCGGTCAATACCATCGATAAGCTCACCGTGCGCTTCGAGCAGATCGAGCTGAGTGCGCATCGAAACCACAAGGTACTTCCCGCATTGCCCACCAGAGCCGGCCCACACCCGCTGGAGCACCTTTAGCGCGTCGTAGGAATACTTCAGTGGCCGCGGTTTCCTCGGCTTCTCCGCGATCTGATGACCAACCCCAGGAAGCTGTTTCGCCCCCTTGGTGAGCCGTCGCCGGGCGTTATCCCGCGACCAGCCCGTCACCCCCACCACCTCCTGAAGGATCCGGCCCTTATCCTTCTTCGGCGCCTTCACGTACGCCTTCGCATACCTTGAGGTGACCTCAGCACGAGACGTCATCGACAGTTCACTCCTCATACCTCACGAGGGTCACCGTTTCGCGGGCATTCTCATCTGAGGCACCGAGGGTGTTTCGCGGGCACTTTAGATGAGTCTCGTCGAGGCGTTGCAATTCAACGAATTGTGAACTAAGGTGAACCAGATCCGCTGAGCCGCCGAAGTTGATCCCCCACGTCAATTAGCTTCCGCCAAGGAGTGCGCGAGAGAGTCTAAACCCCCCGAGTATCACATGACTCCTTCACCTGCAGCTGAACTTGCCACCAAGCGCCGCGGACGCGCGCACAGCCGCGGCAGGACCAACTCCGGGAAATTTCTGCGTTAGCCCGGGATTTTCATCGGGGTTGTGTGCTGGCGCGTGTTTAAGCGGGGAAAGGGTGCTCTGACTTGGGAAAATGGTGGTGTCTAGGCATCATTTTCGAGTCTTGAGGGA
>NZ_JBTNCT010000043.1:0-1068 GCF_054511355.1 Arthrobacter tecti | reverse complement strand
GCCGAACTGACACTGACTGATGATGAACGCCAGACCCTGACCCGGTGGGCCCGTCGTGCCAAATCATCACAGGCGCTGGCTTTGCGCTCGCGTATTGTTCTGTCCTGCAGTGAGGGGAAGACGAACAAGGATGCTGCTGCCGCGCTCGGGGTCACCTCGGCCACGGTCGCGAAATGGCGGTCGCGTTTCATCGAGCACCGGTTGGATGGGCTCGTTGACGAACCTCGCCCCGGACGGCCCGCGACGATCACGGCCGACCAGGTCGAAGACGTCGTGGTGTCCACCCTGGAACACACGCCAAAGAACGCCACGCATTGGTCACGAGCGAAGATGGCCGAACGCAGCGGACTGTCGAAATCAACGATCGGGCGAATCTGGAAGGCCTTCGACCTCAAACCACACCGGGCTGATGGGTTCAAGCTCTCCAACGATCCTTTATTCGTGGAGAAGGTCTATGACATCGTCGGTCTCTACCTCAACCCGCCCGAGTCGGCAGTCGTGCTCAGCGTCGATGAGAAGTCCCAGGTCCAAGCACTCTCCCGATCGCAGCCAGCGTTTCCGATGATGCCGGGCATGCCAGAGAAACGCACCCACGACTACGCCCGCCACGGCACCACGAGCCTCTTCGCGGCGCTGAACGTCGCTGATGGGACCGTGATTGCCTCGACGCATCGGAAGCATCGGGCGATCGAGTTCCGGAAGTTCCTGACCAAAATCGACAAGGAAGTCCCCGACCATCTCGATATTCACGTCATCTGCGACAACTACGGAACGCATAAACACCCGACGGTCAAGACCTGGCTGGACAAGCGGCCCCGGTTCCATATCCATTTCACTCCGACATATTCGTCATGGATCAACCAGGTCGAGAGGCTGTTTGCCGAAGTCACCCGGGACCTACTCCAACGCAGTGATCACCGCAGCGTGCAGGCACTGGAAAAAGACCTCAGGGAATGGGTGAAAGCCTGGAACGAGGACCCGCAACCCTACGTGTGGACCAAGACCGCCGATGAGATCCTGGAATCCCTATCACGACTAATGCAACGAACTACCGGCGCAGGACACTAG
>NZ_JBTNCT010000042.1:0-1241 GCF_054511355.1 Arthrobacter tecti | reverse complement strand
TGGAGCCTACACGAGTGAGAATGCAGGCATGAGTAGCGAAAGACGGGTGAGAAACCCGTCCGCCGAATGATCAAGGGTTCCAGGGTCAAGCTAATCTGCCCTGGGTAAGTCGGGACCTAAGGCGAGGCCGACAGGCGTAGTCGATGGACAACGGGTTGATATTCCCGTACCGGTGAAGAACCGCCCATACTGAACAAGGGATACTAACCACCCTAACCATCTCCCCGTGGTCTTCGGACCCAGTGTTGGTGGGGCGCGTGGGACCTGATCTTGGGAGGTAAGCGTATTAACAGGTGTGACGCAGGAAGGTAGTCGGGCCGGGCGATGGTTGTCCTGGTCTAAGGATGTAGGAGGGATCATAGGTAAATCCGTGGTCCTGGTTTTGATACCGGCTCTGAGACCCGATGGGCCCCACTTTTGGTGGGGATCCGATGATCCTATGCTGCCTAGAAAAGCATCGGCGTGAGGTTCTAACTGCCCGTACCCCAAACCGACACAGGTGATCAGGTAGAGAATACTAAGGCGATCGAGAGAATTATGGTTAAGGAACTCGGCAAAATGCCCCCGTAACTTCGGGAGAAGGGGGGCCCCAACCGTGAACCACACTTGCTGTGGGGAGGCGGATCGGGGCCGCAGAGACCAGGGGGAAGCGACTGTTTACTAAAAACACAGGTCCGTGCGAAGTCGCAAGACGATGTATACGGACTGACTCCTGCCCGGTGCTGGAAGGTTAAGAGGACCGGTTAGCACCCACGTGGTGCGAAGCTGGGAATTTAAGCCCCAGTAAACGGCGGTGGTAACTATAACCATCCTAAGGTAGCGAAATTCCTTGTCGGGTAAGTTCCGACCTGCACGAATGGAGTAACGACTTCCCCGCTGTCTCAACCATAAACTCGGCGAAATTGCACTACGAGTAAAGATGCTCGTTACGCGCAGCAGGACGGAAAGACCCCGAGACCTTCACTATAGTTTGGTATTGGTGTTCGGTGTGGCTTGTGTAGGATAGGTGGGAGACTGTGAGACCCGGACGCTAGTTCGGGTGGAGTCATCGTTGAAATACCACTCTGGTCACTCTGGATATCTAACTTCGGCCCGTAATCCGGGTCAGGGACAGTGCCTGATGGGTAGTTTAACTGGGGCGGTTGCCTCCCAAAAAGTAACGGAGGCGCCCAAAGGTTCCCTCAGCCTGGTTGGCAATCAGGTGTCGAGTGTAAGTGCACAAGGGAGCTTGACTGTGAGAG
>NZ_JBTNCT010000041.1:0-1493 GCF_054511355.1 Arthrobacter tecti | reverse complement strand
TGGGGTTGTTGTTTGAGAACTGCATAGTGGACGCGAGCATCTTATTTTTTGTGTATGCGCGCAATCGTTTGCGCTGGTTCTGCCCTTTTGTGGGGTGGTTCTGGTGTGTTGGTTGTGTGTGTTCGTCAAGTTTTTAAGGGCACACGGTGGATGCCTTGGCATCAGGAGCCGAAGAAGGACGTGGGAATCTGCGATAAGCCTGGGGGAGTTGATAACCGAACTTTGATCCCAGGATGTCCGAATGGGGAAACCCTGCTACGCGTACTTGTTGCGACGTGGTGACCCGTATCTGAACACATAGGGTACGTGGGGGGAACGTGGGGAAGTGAAACATCTCAGTACCCACAGGAAGAGAAAACAATAGTGATTCCGTTAGTAGTGGCGAGCGAACGCGGATGAGGCTAAACCAGTGGTGTGTGATAGCCGGCGGGCGTTGCATCTCTGGGGTTGCGGGACTTTCCGTATCAGTTCTGCCGGGCTGGTGAAGTGAGTGCAGGCGTATAGGTGAACGGGTTTGAAGGCCCGACCGGAGTGGGTGAGAGTCCCGTAGCTGTAATGCGTGCTGCCGCTTGGAGAGTATCCCAAGTAGTACGGGGCCCGAGAAATCCCGTGCGAATCTGCCAGGACCACCTGGTAAGCCTAAATACTCCCTGATGACCGATAGCGGACCAGTACCGTGAGGGAAAGGTGAAAAGTACCCCGGGAGGGGAGTGAAATAGTACCTGAAACCGTGTGCCTACAATCCGTCAGAGCTTCCATCCATTTATGGGTGTTGGGGTGATGGCGTGCCTTTTGAAGAATGAGCCTGCGAGTTAGTGTTACGTCGCGAGGTTAACCCGTGTGGGGTAGCCGTAGCGAAAGCGAGTCTGAATAGGGCGATGCAGTGGCGTGATCTAGACCCGAAGCGAAGTGATCTACCCATGGCCAGGTTGAAGCGACGGTAAGACGTCGTGGAGGACCGAACCCACTTCAGTTGAAAATGGAGGGGATGAGCTGTGGGTAGGGGTGAAAGGCCAATCAAACTTCGTGATAGCTGGTTCTCCCCGAAATGCATTTAGGTGCAGCGTTGCGTGTTTCTTGCCGGAGGTAGAGCTACTGGATGGCCGATGGGCCCTACAAGGTTACTGACGTCAGCCAAACTCCGAATGCCGGTAAGTGAGAGCGCAGCAGTGAGACTGTGGGGGATAAGCTTCATAGTCGAGAGGGAAACAGCCCAGACCACCAACTAAGGCCCCTAAGCGTGTGCTAAGTGGGAAAGGATGTGGAGTTGCTTAGACAACCAGGAGGTTGGCTTAGAAGCAGCCATCCTTGAAAGAGTGCGTAATAGCTCACTGGTCAAGTGATTCCGCGCCGACAATGTAGCGGGGCTCAAGTACACCGCCGAAGTTGTGGATTTCAAACATTAACCTAGCTACCCCTTCTGGGGTTGGTTCAGGTGTTTGGAGTGGTAGGGGAGCGTCGTGTGGGCAGTGAAGTCGCGGTGTAAACCAGCG
>NZ_JBTNCT010000040.1:0-1652 GCF_054511355.1 Arthrobacter tecti | reverse complement strand
GGTCAAGTCCCGTGGAGTGGTGTAGCCGTTCTGTGGCTTTTCGAGGTTGTTGAGGTTTAGAAGTTGTGGTTCTCGGATGGTGTGGCGGGTTCGGGTTCCTCCTCTCGTGCGGGGCCGCCGTCCAGCCGCCAGTCGGGGGTGATCGTGCCGTCGGCGAGCCAGAAGTCCTCGGGCGTGGGGGCGGGTCTTCCGTGTTCGTCCCACCAGCCGGTCTCTTCGCCGGCGGCGAGGAGTGCGAGGTCCTGTTCGTGTCGTGACGCGTTGGGCTGGGCGGGGTTCATGCTGCGGCCTCCATACTCTCCAGTTCGGGCAGGTCTGTGCGTGGGTCGAGCCCGGGGTCCACGGTTGTGAGGCGGCAGCGGGTGAGGACTTCGAGTCCGAAATAGCGGCGCCCTTCGGCCCATTCGTCGCTTTGCTCGGCAAGCACGGCCCCCACGAGGCGGGTGATCGCGTCGCGGTTGGGGAAGATCCCGACCACGTCGGTGCGGCGGCGGATCTCCTTGTTCAAACGCTCGTTGGGGTTGTTTGACCAGATCTGCTGCCACACGTCCTTGGGGAAGGCGGTGAACGCGAGGATGTCGGCGCGGGCCGCATCCAGGTGTGCGAACACTTTCGGGAGTTTCTCCTCAACGTAGTCCAGGAGCCGGTCGAACTGTGCGTTCACGCTCACCGGGTCTGGCTGGTCATAGACCGAATGCAGCATCGCTTTCACCGCCGGCCACAGGTTCTTCGGAGTCGCCGACATCAGGTTCGCCGCGTAGTGGGTGCGGCAACGCTGCCATGAGGCCCCGGGAAGGTTCGCCGCGATGGCCTCGACGAGACCGGCGTGGGCGTCGGAGGTGACCAGGCGCACCCCGGTCAGGCCCCGGGCGACGAGGTCCGCGAAGAACGTGTTCCAGGCCGCACCGGTCTCGCTGGTCGCCACGCGCAGGCCCAGGACTTCGCGGTGCCCGTCCGCGTTGACACCGGTGGCGACCATGACGACCGCGTTGATCACGCGCCCGCCTTCACGGACCTTCATGGTCAACGCATCGGCAGCGACGAAGGTGAACGGGCCCGCATCGCCCAGCGGCCGGGTCCGGAACGCAGCGACCTGCTCATCGAGGTCCGCCGCCATCCGGGAGACTTGTGATTTCGACAGCGAGTGGATGCCCAGGGTCTTGACAAGCTTATCCATCCGGCGTGTGGAGACCCCAGCGAGGTAGCAGTCCGCGACGACGGTGATCATGGCCGCTTCGGCCCGCTTCCGGCGCTCCAGGAGCCAGTCCGGGAAATACGTGCCCTGACGCAGCTTCGGGATGGCGACATCGATCGTGCCGGCGCGGGTATCGAGCTCGCGGTGGCGGTAGCCGTTGCGCTGGGTCAGGCGCTCGGGTGAAGGCTTGCCCCATTCCGCACCGACCACGGCGTCCGCGTCCGCGGACAAGAGCGCGTTGATCATGGTTTGCAGCAAATGGCGCATCAGATCAGGCGACGCATCGCCCAGGGCTTCTGAAAGTACGCCGGCAGGGTCGACAATATGAGGAGCGGTCATCGTGTGATGTCCTTTCGAGTGGGATGTGAGAGTTTCCTCGAAGGACCCACGGTGACCGCGCCCCGTTCGGGCGGTACCGGTCACCAGCGGGCGTTACACCACTCTAAGGGGCACTACT